>DATDOQ010000055.1:0-4706 GCA_035293205.1 Bacteroidia bacterium | reverse complement strand
AAGCACACCTTTGTTCGTACCCAATATTCCAACCGGCGTATAATCCGATGTCCACGATTCACCGGGATCAATTACCGCTTCGTAGGAGTCCGTGATTTCAGGGTTTGGTGGTCGCACATCCAGCTCAATTTCCTGGATGGCTTTTTCACTTCCGCTGGTCGCAACCACTTTTACTTTTCCAAGACCGATGGCATCCGCAACCTTGAGTCGGAAAACGACAATATTGTCCCCAATATCTTTAAACGTGGTCGTCTTTGTCGATCCGCCCTCAACGGTGAAAAGTCCATTTGTTGTAACCGTGACGGAAACATTTTTGATTTTCTTTTCCATCGCGAAAACATCCACCGGAAGATCAACCGTTTCGCCGGGACCTACCACGCGTGGTAAAGTGGCGAGTATCATCAGCGGTTTTCTGACAGGAACAGTTTTATCAGTTTTTCCATATGCATTTCCCTGGCCGGCCACCACCATCACACGAACCGATCCGACATATTGCGGCATCAGGAAGGAATGCGATTTTTTTTCTCCCGGTTTCAGCTCAAATGGTCCGAAATATTTTACCACCGGTTTGAAACGGTTCGCCTTCTGGCCCGATTTGGTTCCTTCTTCGCCATCGCCCCCGATACCGATCACGCGCGACATTTCAGCGCCGTACGCGCCCATCACCAGGTCATACATATCCCATGTTTTTACACCGAGCGCTTCGCGCGCGTAAAAATGATTCCATGGATCCGGCGTTTGAAACCGCGTGAGATCAAGCAAACCTTCATCCACCACCGCAACCGTATAGGTCATCGCTTTTCCGTTTTTTTCAGAAACTGAAACCGAAGCCTGCTCCTCTGGTTGCCATACAGCGGAAGAAGTGCTGAGGACCGGATCAAGATGTGTTTTTGGATCATCAATGGTTATCGGTACCACGCCATAAAGCCGGATCGGAGCGTCATTTTTCACCTGACCATGCGGCTGGACAAGCGTAACATGAACATAAATATTCGGCGCCATTTCCGCGGTAACCGGAACGGACCAGGTGATATTTCCTTTTTCTTTTGTTTCCGCCCAGAACGCGTCGATGATTTTTGAACCGTTCTCGAGCGAAATAAGCGCGCGGCCCTGACCGGGAGATGGAATGGTCAGGTTCATGGTTTCACCGACATTGTATTTTGTTTTATCGGATGAAAACTGAAGCAAACTTGCCACATCATTCGTATGTGTGCCACTGCCATCCCAATAAGGCCAGTCGAACCAGACCAGCGTTCCCGTAGAGTGGCCGCCATTTTCATCCGTTACACGGATCATGTATCGTCCCCAATCCTCTTCTTTTACATTCATCGAAAATGAACCAATGCCATTCTTCGTGCTGATTTCTTTTGTGAGGTAAGGCTGGTAATAATCGCTGCTGACGTAATGCGAAAGATTGTCATGTCCTTCGCTGAACCACCAGCGCCAGTCGACCTTATACACTTTTACCGTCAGTTTTTCTTTGTTTAGCGGCTTTCCCAGGTTGTCAACTGTAACAACGCGTACCGAATAATCAGTTCCTGTTTTGAGCATGCCGCCCCAGCCGGAGCCTTTGGGCGCGAGAATGCCCACATACGCGTTGTAAGGAGAATAATTGATTGAAAAGCGATCGCTGCTGAAAGCGCCGCCTTCCTCAAAAACGCGGGTGTTGAAGGAAGCGCGCAACATGCCGGGTGCCTCCTGGCCGGAAAGCTGTGGATCAAATTCCGCGCGGCCATTTTCATCCAGCCGGGCGTCAAAAGCGGTTTTACTGTCCGTCGAGAAACGTGTTGCCGGATCGTCGAATTCATAATTCTCATATCCTTTAAAGCTCGTATTTGACTGGTAAAGGCTGACCTCCACTTTCGCTTTCAGATTTTTTGCTGTTGAGCCGTGCAGCCACCTTGCTTCCAGCGCGAGCTTCTGATCTTCGCCGGCAGTCAGAACTTTGTCGTCGCCAAAACCGATATTTATTTTCAAACGGTTCGGCATGATGGTTTCCACTTTCAGATCTTTCGAAAAAGTGGCGCCGCCTACTTTAAAACGCACCGTCCAGTTGCCGGTTGGCGCATCCGCTTCCGTCGGGATCGAGTAGGTATAAAATCCATTGAGCGATTTGGAACGAATGATATGATTGACCTTCTGTCCGCGCGCGTTGTACAGATCCATTGTAACAGGATGATTGGCGGGCAGCAATCCGGTTTTGTCTTCGAGGATGAATCCAAGGAACAACGTATCGCCCGGACGCCATACACCACGTTCGCCGTAAATCATTCCTTTTAATCCTTTCTGCACCATTTGTCCGGAAACATCAAAGGCCGCCACCGAAAGCGCGACTCCATCGTCGAGCTTGAGGTAACCGCGCTGATCACCGTTTTTCGCTACCACCAGGAATGGCTTTTTCTTTGGCAGATTCACTTTTGCAAATCCATTTTTATCCGACTCAACGGTTGCCAGCACCTGGTCCTGGAAATCGTGAACCTCAAGCTGAACACCAGAAACAGGATCGGTAGTGTGCAGATCATTCACCGCCAAAAAAAGACTGCCGTCGTTGCCGCGTTTTGCCACAAGCCCTAAATCAGAAGCGAGAATATTCCGGCTTTTTGTTCTCCCGTAATAATAGGAATGCTGACAAGGATCTTCATTTTCATTGCGGCTGTAGTAATAATCATCTTCCCAGTAATCACCGTAATAGCCATAACCTTCAACATCATCTTCATCTTCCATTTCATTTTCGCGATAACGGTAGCTGTCATATTCTTCCTCATTTTCATCAGCGGTTGTGTCTGTGCAATTGTAAACAGCGTAATCCCTGCGGAAGCCAATTGAAACGCGGTAAATAGCGCCCGGCTCCGCTTTGATCAATTCCCCGAGATCGAGCGAATAATTTGACCACCGCGCATAATCGGTTTTATTTTTTACCGTCAGCGGGATTTTTTTCTTAACAATAATTTTCCCAACCCGATAAAGCTCGCGGCTTCCGTTCAGCTCATTTACCTGCATGAACTGGGGAATATTATTTTCATAAATGCGCACAATTTTCACGTCCACCGCATTTAGGCTTACCGCTTTGAACGGAAGAAAAAGTCCGCTGCCGCTATTTGGAAGAATAACTCCTTTCCCGATAAATTCCACCAAAGGTTTCAGCTCTTCAAAGCGCAGCTTTTGTGTAAACGAATTTTTAAGCGGGAAACCGAGTATGTTTTTTACGCCCGTAGTAACACGAATAGCATGATCGCCATGGAGATTATTTTCCGGGTAAACTTTTATGTTGTTGTTTTCAATAGTGTACCGAAGTGCGCCGCCATCTTTCAGCGTGATCAAACCATCAAGATTTTGCTTTTCCAATAGCGGATCCGAAAATTCCAGCACCACGCATTGTTCCTGGCCCTGCTCCACTCGAACGCCGGTCACTTTAAAGTCTTTCAGCGATGGAATGGAAAGTGTTTGCGAATTCTCAGATTCCAGTCCCAGCGGTTTGCCGTTCCATGCAACGATCACCTGGCTTTCCTTGTCGCCGCGTGAAATATTATCAACGGTGAAGCGGTGGGTAACATGATCCGATTCATGCGTCCAGCGGATCGCCAGATTTTGACCGCCCTGGGTCACAGTCAGCAACTGCTCAACAATTTTTTCATCGGCCGCATCGGCCGTAATAACTGTTCCGAGCAATTGCTGCTTGCGTAATGTTGTTTTGTCCGTAGTTTTCATTCCTTCCAGCGTTAGATCTATATCCTGACGCATTGTGCGGAAGCTGAATTTCATCGTTTGCATACCCTGGGGCAGATCATTCAGGATTTTATCCAAATGAAATTCCGCCTGGAAATCGGTATTGGAAGGCAACCGTTGTTCAGGCCGGAATTCAAGTGTGCGCGTATCCAGCCAATAAGTTTTTCCGGTAATGCCGGGGTCGAAAGAGAAATATGATTCTTTGACAGGTTCGCCCAGCGTAACCGGCCCGGTATAATCTTCCGCAAGCGTCACGCGAATGTGCGACTCATTGGAAATTGTCCCCGAGGTATAGGCGGAAACATAGGCACCGAAGGCGGGATCCACTTTCGTGAGCTCTACAGCCGAGCTGCTGCGGTGTGAAATAAAAGGAACAGCTACCATCGTAAGAACTACGATGGCAGTGATGGCGAGAAGAATTCGTTTTGACATGGTTGGAGAATTATGAAACGAAGCTAATGACTCTCACGGACCTGTAGCAGGAAAGTGGCGGGTTTTTAGCAGGTGTATGGAAATGCAGGATAAATGAATGAAAAAAGGCGACTTACCCAGCCTGCGTCTGAAGGGTCAGCGGCTTTCCTCATTTACCCTAAGGGACTCCTGGACGAATAAGCGATATTGCGGACCAATATAAACGGCGCTTGGTATTATTAGTAAGTTTGTTTTCATTAACCCTAAGCAGCATGAAAAAAATATTTCTAAGCATTACCACAATTCTATTCCTGGCAAACAGTTTTGCGCAAGTTACCCAGGTATCACGAACGGAAATGGAATGGGACGAAGAAGGCGTTGGTAAAAGTATGGTGATCGGTGACAAGGGCCTCATTGTGTACGGAGAAGTAAATACTGGTGGCGACACTTATGAATGGAAAATAACCCCGCTGAATGTAAACCTCAAAGAAAAATCCGCTATAACATTCACTGTTCCGAAGAAGTATTACTACAAGGGTGATTGTAAAAGCGAAGACAACAAAATGGTT
>DATDOQ010000054.1:0-7167 GCA_035293205.1 Bacteroidia bacterium | reverse complement strand
GGTTCCTCCTGCTGGGATCTGCCTCGCCGGAAATGGTGCATGGAGTTTCTGAATCGCTTGCCGGAAGGATTGCCTATATCGAAGCAACACCGCTTCTTCTTACTGAGCTTCCGCCAAGCAATGAAACAGAAAATAAACACTGGCTGCGCGGCGGATTTCCCGGCGCATGGCTGGCACGAAACAATAAAAACGCGCGCGAATGGATGAACGCGTTCACACGCACATTCATCGAGCGGGATCTTAATTCCCTGTTTGGCACCACATTCACGCCATCACTGATGTTTCGCCTCTGGCACATGCTCGCGCATCAGCACGGGCAGGTCTGGAATGCCGCGTCATTCTCAAAAGGACTGGATGTAAGTCGCAACACCGTCAACCGCTACGTAGAATACCTCGAAGGGGCTTTTATGGTGCGGCGGCTCATGCCCTGGTACGTCAACAACCGCAAACGCCTCACCAAAAGTCCGAAAATCTACCTGCGCGATCCGGGAATATTGCATCACCTTCTGGGCATTTTCGACCGGAACACGTTGCTCACGCATCCAGCTGTTGGTCATTCCTGGGAAGGATATGTAACCGAACAAATCTGCGCATCGCTGCCGGATTCTGTTTTTCCATTTTTTTACCGCACGCAAGACGGAACCGAAATGGACCTGGTGCTCGTCCGTGGTATCCGGCCGCTGGTTTGCATTGAAATCAAACTGACCACCACGCCGTCTGTCTCGCGTGGAATGACCGAAAGCATCCAGGCGCTGAAGTGCAAAAACAATTTTATTGTTGTTCCGGGCGATCTTCTTTCCTGGCCGATCCGGAAGGATATTACCGTTTGCGGCCTGCGTGATTTCCTGGAAAAAAGCCTGCCGCGGTGCCTGAAATTAAAACCGTAAATCGTAAGTTAAACTATCGATTTACGGTTTTATTTTTTCCTCTGCCATAGGTAATTTTATTTTTTTCGCCTACAGATATGACTATTACCAGAAAGAATAAAAGTTATGTGATGCCGTTGCTACAATGCGGCTGCAATTCCATCTGCAAGCTGCCGCGCTTCCGCATCGGAAGCCACATAATCACTGTAAAAAGGTTGCTGAACAAAAGTCGCGCGCTCCAGTGTTTTTTCAATCACCTCCGCGATCTGCAGAAAACCAATTTTTTCCCCGAGAAAAGCTTTCACTGCAACTTCATTCGCCGCATTGATTACGCAGGCGGCATTGCCCCCTTTTTTTAACGCAACATACGCAATATCGAGACAACGAAAAGTTTCACGGTCGGGCTGTTCGAACGTAAAAGATGAACATTTCATAAAATCAAATCGAGGCGAATCTGCCGGAAGCCGTTGCGGGTAACCCAGCGCATAACGAATGGGCAGCTTCATGTCGGGCAGACCCATCTGTGCTTTTATGGATCCGTCGCGGAACTGCACAAGCGAATGAATGATGCTTTGCGGATGCACGATCACATCTATTTGCTCCGGTTTCAATCCGAACAACCAGCGCGCTTCGATGACCTCCAGCCCTTTATTCATCAGCGTCGCCGAATCGATGGTGATCTTTGCTCCCATGTCCCAGTTGGGGTGCTTCAGCGCTTCCGCTTTTGTCACTGTTCGAAGCTGATCGCGCGTTTTTCCGCGGAAAGGTCCGCCGGAAGCGGTGAGGTAAATTTTTTCGACGGGGTTATGAAATTCTCCAGCGAGGCATTGAAAAATCGCGGAGTGTTCCGAATCGACCGGATAAAGATTCACACCTTTTTCCCTGGCAGCCGCAGTTACAAGATCGCCGGCTACAACAAGCGTTTCTTTGTTCGCCAGCGCAATTTGTTTTCCCGCTTTCACCGCTGCCAAAGTGGATCTTAAACCGGCATAACCAACGATAGCGGCCAGCACGAGGTCGATGCTTTCCATTTGCACCACATCGGCCAGCGCATCTTCGCCTCCGTAAACTTTTATTCCTTCATCGAGCAACGCATCTTTCACCAGCTGCAGCTTCGCGGTATCGTTGATCACTACCACGTTGGGCCGAAACTTCAGCGCCTGCGTTATCAACAGCTCCGCATTGTTCCCGGCGGCCAAAACTTCTACCTGGAAATTTTCAGAATGCGCTTCAACCACTTCCAGTGCCTGCTTGCCGATAGAACCGGTGCTGCCAAGAATAGCGAGTTTTTTTACAGATGAAGAGTCGGATCGCACGCGGTAAAGATAATGGAGGAATCCTCCTACGCTACGCTCCGGCGGACAAGTGTGCTAATGTGTTAATGAGATAATGTGTTAATGGGAAAATCCACCTTCGCCCCGATAGCCATCGGGGCTTCGGTGGATAAATGGGAAAATATGAGGAATGAGTAAAGTTGTAAATTCGGTTGTCCGTCAGTTTTAACAAAAGCTTTTTAACGATTCATCCCTTTACACCTTTACACCCTTACCCCAATAATGAGCATATCATCAACCTGTTCGAGCGGACCTTTCCATGTTTTCATAACACCATCGAGAATTATTTTCTGATCATTCATTGGTTTGCCATGAATTGAAACAAGCAATTCTTCCAGTTGTTTGTATTTGAATTTTTTTCCTTTTTCGCCCCCAAACTGGTCGGCATAGCCATCTGTGAACGAATAAACGCAATCACCTTTCTGCAACGCAATTTCATTATTTGTAAACGGCCCCGGTTGACCGCTGAATTTACCGACAGGCATTTTATCCGGCTTTTTTTCCGTCAGCTCGCTATTACGGATAATATATATTGAGTTATTCGCGCCGGCATATTCCAGTTTCATAGTATCAAAACGAAACGCGCATAAAGAAATGTCCATTCCATCGCTGGATTCCTCTTCCGCGCCTTCGGGATTAAGCGCATTGATCACCTCGCTCCGGAGCTGGTCAAGAATATCCGAAGGCCGGGAAACTTTTCTTCCCACCACCACTTCGTTGAGCTTTGAAACACCGATCGTGCTCATAAATGCGCCCGGAACACCATGACCTGTACAGTCTCCTGTTGCGATCAAAACATCCTCAGTTGCAGTTTTACATCCCCAGTAAAAATCGCCGCTGACAATATCTTTTGGTTTATAATAAATAAAATAGTCCGGCAGGTTCTTTTTAAAAAAAGACTCCGATGTGATCATGGCGCGCTGAATCCGCCGGGCATAGTTGATCGAATCGGTGATGTCCTTGTTCTTGACCCCGATAATATCGCGCTGCAGCTCGACCTCGCTTTTTTGCAACGTAATAATTTCGTTCGCCTTTTTTTTCTGGCGGTATCCGCGGAAAATAAAAAAAGCAAGCACACCCATTAATGAAAACCCGATGATCGATGCGTTGCGCTCGGTTGCTTTTTGTTTGGACGCGGCCTGCTCTTTGCTGATCTCCGCATCTTTCCGGATCAGCGCTTTATCCTTTTCCGCGGTTTCATATTTAGTCTGCATTTCGTTCATATGCCGCGCATTTTCTTCATTCAGCAGGGTATCCTTAATGCTGGAATAAAACCGTTCATAAATAAGCGCTTCCCTGAAATTTCCCTTCTTCTCATATACTTCTGATAAATTGGAGTAGCCATCTTTCAGCTGGTCTTTCGCGCCAATTTCCGTTGCTATTTTCAAACCTTCGTTCAGGTAATAAATTGTGCTGTCGAGGTACGCGTTTTTGTGCGAAAGGGCATGCCATTCAAAATAAGCCTGCCCGATCTTATTTAAAGTGAACGCCGTTCCGTAGGGATCGCCTATTAGCCGGAAACCCGCAAGCGCCTTCTGTCCATAAGGAATGGCAATTGCAATCCGGTTGGCATTTTTTTCCAACATTCCCAGCTGGGTATAAACGTCGCAAAGATTAACCTGCACGATAGCAAGACCATTCAGATCCTTTACCTCTTCTTTAATTTTCAGTGATTCCTCTAAATACTCCAAAGCTTTTAAAAATATTTCGCGGGAAGGATTCAGTTTTCCCATATCGCAATAAACGGAACCAAGATTGTTGAGGTCAACCGATATCCCGAATTTATCCCCGAGTTGCTTATCGAGCGCATACGCCTTATTATGATATTTTAAAGCTTCCTCGTATTCCCGGATATTTCCAGTAAGTCCGCCTTTATTTTGAAAGAGCACCCCAATATTCGCCGCTGTAGCTGCAATACGTACCTTCTCGCCTAGCTCCTCCTCGATTTTAAGGGACGCCAGGAAACACGCGAGCGCCTTATCATAATTTCCCTGCTCAACATATACACTTCCCATGTTGTTGTTAATCGGTGCGATCTCATTTTTTTTACCCGTTGCTTCGAAGATCTTCAGGGCTTTTTCCTGGCATTCGAGTGATTTGGTGAAATTCCCCTTTGTCATGTAGGCTCCTCCCATTACTATAAGGGCTGCGGCCTGGCCGTCCGAATAATTCAGCTTCTCAGCGAGCGCGAACGCTTTTTCCGCATTTGCAATGGCTATATCCGGAAAGGCAGTATTCTGGAGTAGTACCAGCCGGTTAAGCGCCCGGACCTTGTTTGTGTCTTCCTTTGCTGTTTTTAAAAAGATTTTCAGCGAGTCGATTTTCTGCTGGCTTTGCGAATGAAGGGTTGCGCCCCATAAAATAAAAAACATTAACAGGGGAAAGGCGAATGATTTCATGTCCGGGTTTAATGAATATTCAGGTGAACAAGTAAACTTAATTAAAAAATCAACGAAGGTCTAATGGCTGGACGGACATTCCGGAAAATCCAGCCAGGTCCAAATCAACCGATTTTTTTCCGCAGTGTTTTGTTCATAAGTGCCTGTTTTTCCCGGAAAACAAGCGGTTTCAACAAGTAAGACCGGAATAGATTTTCAAATGTTTTTTATGAAAATCCGCGAAGTAGTCTTTAATTTGCAGTTCAAACATTAAAAATCTTATGAAAAAAATTTACTCGATTTACGCCGGAATTTTACTGGCGACAACTGTTTACGCACAACCCGCCGCTTTCTGGACGGAAAACTTTGGCTTTGGCTGTAACCGCGGTCAACTGGCATCAACCTATGTCAGCACGAACGGACTCTGGACGATTACGAGCAATGGCGCACAGGGAACGCACGCCAACCAGTGGTATATAAGCGCCACCAGCGCCTTTACAGGCAGCGGAATATGCGAGGACAATTGTATTCTTTCAGCAACGGACACAAATGCCACGCTTCATCTGAGCAATGTTCAGATTATTTTTCCGAATGTAGCAAATCTTGGCGCCGACACCGGTTCCCGCTATTACAAGGGCGGCATACCCAACTTTACGGCTGCGACTGACCGACGCGTAGAATCGCCATTGATCAACTGCACCGGCCAGGCAACGATCAGTGTTACACTGGCCTACTTAGAAGGTGGTCAGGGAGCTCTTGACGGAGCCGTGATGGAATACTCTGCAGACGGTGGCGTAACATGGGTCCTGCTGGATTCAATGGCAAAAACTACTACCTGCGGCGCGGGGCTTGGCGAATGGGCCGGCCTGACGGTGATGTTGCCGGCATCTGCTGATAATAACCCGGCAGTAAAATTTGGTTTTCATTGGGTGAATAATGAGGATAACACCGGCGCTGATCCCTCTTTTTCAGTTGACAGCCTCACAGTCATTGGAACTCCTACAGGAATTGCCGCTTACAACACCGGATCGGTGCAGGTGATCAATTTCAACGGCGCACTTGAAGTGAAATCTGATTTTGCATGGAAGCTGGTTAGCGTAACTAATATGCTTGGCCAGCCTGTTCAATCTGAACGCCAGGGCAACCGGATCATCCCGTCAATCGAAGCGGAAGGCGTTTACCTTGTAACACTCGAAGTAAACGGACAGCAGGTGGTTCGTAAGGTGCTGCTGAACAAGTAAGAATAATAACAACCCGGGCAACCGGGTAAAAAAAATAGAATTCCAGGTTCTGAAGCGTACTGCTTTGGAGCCTGGAATTTTTATTTGCGGTTAATCTTCCAATAAATCCAGCGCGCTGCGAAGTTCACCGAGCGTTTTCAGGTTGCGTTCATGCTCCGCCAATATCATTCCCCGCCGGTAAATTTCTTTTGCCATTTCGATCAGATCTTCCTGCTCATACCATTGTCCAAGCTGGTAAAAAGCGCCAAGATAATCCGGATAATCATGGAGAAGATTTTCAATGCGCGCAATTGCTTCCCGCCGGTTTCCCAGGCGCGCATGTTCGAGCGCGATGCCATAACGGAGAAATGGATCGCCGGGCGTTTCAAGCAAAAGTTTTTCGAGGGCCGCCAGCCGGTCCATGTTCAAAAAGCGGAGCGGAATTGGGAAAGGAAACGCACATCATTTTCTGAAAACAGCCGCAGATCATTCACCCCGAATTTCAACATGGTGATGCGCTCGATGCCCATGCCGAATGCGTACCCGCTATAAACTTCCGGGTCTATTTTGCAGTTTTTGAGAACAGCCGGATCAACCATTCCGCAACCCATGATCTCCACCCAACCGGAATTTTTACAAACATTGCAGCCTTTCCCAAAACATATCGTGCAGGAAATATCCATCTCGGCGCTTGGTTCAGTGAAAGGAAAATAAGAGGGGCGCAGGCGGATCGCGGTATTTTCACCAAACATTTCCTGCGAAAAATACAATAGCGCTTGCTTCATGTCGGCGAAAGAAACATTCCTGTCCACATACAATCCTTCCACCTGGTGGAAAAAGCAATGCGCGCGCGCGGAGATGGCTTCATTCCTGTAAACGCGTCCGGGCATGACAATACGAACAGGAGGTTGTGTTTTTTCAAGCACACGGATCTGTACGCTTGAAGTATGCGTACGAAGCGCCACTCCCTTATCAATAAAAAAAGTATCCTGCATGTCGCGGGCAGGATGTTCTTCCGGAAAATTGAGCGCGGTAAAATTATGCCAGTCATCTTCTATCTCCGGACCTTCGGCAACAGTGAAGCCGATACGCCCGAAAATGTCAAGGATCTTTCGGCGGATGATATTCAGCGGATGACGCGTGCCTTCGAAGCCTGGCGTTGGACGGGTGAGATCTTCGGTCACAGCCTGGAGCGTTTCGCTGCCATCACCGCTTCGAAACGAGTCCAGCTTTTCCTGCGCTTTTATTTTCAGCTTATTCAACAACTGGCCGACTTCGCGTTTCATTTCGGGTGAAACAGATTTGAACTCTTCAAAAAGTTCGGTGATGCGGCCTTTGCGGCTTAAATATTTCAGGCGGAACTGCTCGG
>DATDOQ010000053.1:0-3119 GCA_035293205.1 Bacteroidia bacterium | reverse complement strand
TTCGGTGACTTCGTAACTGCCGACAACAGTCGCGTCTGTGCGTGCGGCAATCGACACCGTATCAGCTATATGATCGCCATGACCGTGAGATTGCAGGATAAAATCGGCGGGTACGTTGTTAATATTGATATGAGCAGCCAGCGGATTCGGTGAAATAAAAGGGTCAAAAAGAACATGTTTCCCCTTTATCTCAACGCCGAAGCAGGAATGGCCGTAATAGGTGATCTTCATACGTGGGGAAAAACAGGTTTTTTGGCGGCGTAAAATCCGTTACTTCGCAATGCCGCCGGGTCCTTTTAATTTTCGACCGAAAGTAGCGAATTTGTCACTTGGCAGGCACTAAGAATTTTGAACAAAAGACCGTTAATCCCTTAAAAACCTCATGATCACGCTGATTTCCGGCACCAACCGACCCGGCAGCAATACATTAAAAGTGGCCACTGCCTATAGTGCAGTTCTCGACATCCTGAAGGTCGCCCACCACCTGATTTCCCTAGAAAACCTGCCGGTTGATTTTGCAAGGAGCTACATGCCGCAAAGCCAGCCGGCTGAATTTAAGGAGCTGGTCAAAACCAAAATCCGGGATGTTCAAAAATTTATTGTTGTCATCCCTGAATACAACGGAACCTTTCCCGGAATTTTCAAATTATTCATTGACAGCCTTAACCCGGAAGACCTAAGGGGTAAAAAAATTGCGGTGGTCGGCGTTTCCACGGGCCGCGGTGGTAATGCAAGGGGAATCGATCATATCACTGCCGCGTTTCTCTATCTTGGAATGCATGTTTATCCCGGTCATCTGCCGATTTCCCGGCTCCGGGAATTGCTTGGTAAAGAAGAAGAACTTGCTGATCCTGTTATCCTGCGCGCTATGCATATGCAGGCCGAGGGATTCTCCCGGTTTTAAAAACTCCGGTTTTCTATTAATAATTTTCTGTCACTCAAATGTCTTTTTATAGCTTATCGCCGAACGAAAGAAAACAGCTGACGGAGAAAATCAACCGTGAGCTTGAATTGGATTTTAGGTTTGGAAAATTGGATGCGGTGTTGCAGTATTTCGAGGATGAGGATACTTACGTTCGCAAATCTGCCTATCTCGCCACCGGGAAAATTTATTTTCGGTCAAAAGCGCTGCAGAAAAAAATCCTTACCACTTTATGGAAAGTCCTGGAATCAAAAGATTTCCGCGTGCGGCAGTCTGCGATAAACGCAGCCGGTGAAATTGGCATGCAGGATTTTGAAGCGGTGCAACATTTTTTTGACAAGGGCTTATTTGACGCGCATCATTCGCCGCGCAATGCAGTGATCGGTTCGGTGAAGAAGATGGGACAGAAGAATCCCAGGCCGGTGATGAAATGGGCAAAAAATTATTTAAAGCATCCGGATAAAGAAGTTCGCCGTGAAATATGTCATGGCATTGAGCTGCGCGGCCGCACACATCCGCAGGATATTCTACCCTTATTGAAAACCCTGCAGCACGACAAAACTGCCCGCGTGCGAAAAACGCTTGTGCATGTGCTCGGACAAATTGCCTATAAAAAAGGGTGTCTTGCCACGGTCATTGCGGATTTAAACAAATGGGAAAACAAAGCGCTGACCGATGAAGCGGTTGATGAAATAATTGATGTATTTGAGCGCTACAAAAACTTTGCTTCCATGAGCCAGGAAGAAGCGATCCGTTACATCGGCAAACATTATCATAAATAATAATGGATGCTGGCCGCGTTTTTATTATTTTCGGTCAATGCAAATGATAGAACCTGATTTGTTCGGTGGCATTGCGCCCTGGCTCATGCGCTTTTCTTTTATTCTGAAAGTAATTCTTGTCGCGGACGCCGCGTTTCTCGGAATTGTATTCCTGCAGTCCTCCCTTGATAAATTGATCAACTTCAGCAGCAACCGCGCGTATTTCAGCGAAACATTTGCAAAAACTTTTTTGAAATCAGCACCCGGCTTATTACTGATAGGCATGACCTGTATAGAGCTCTCAGCCGGAATTACGCTCAATGTTTCGATTATAAACGTATTAATTACCGGTGAGGTGCAATTATTCTTTTACGCGTTTGTTCTTGCAGCCTTAGCTTTTCTCATGCTCATATTTGGATTGCGCATTTCCAAACAATACGCCGCCGCCGCCTCCCTCACCGGGTATTTCCTGCTCGTGCTTTTTGGAATGATGGCACTGGCGTTATTGAGGTAGAATTTTGACCATAGCCGTAATTGTCATCAAGAAAAATTTACAATTATTTAATGCACCGAAAGAGAATTCTTAGCCCCGGGAGAGCGCTTTGCCCCGCCTGCAGAACTAGCTTTTATTGGGACAGCAATTGCCTCAGGGTGAATCTTTCGGTATGCGAGCGGAGCAATAGCGAACACGGGACAGGTGGTGATTCAATGTGCCATAGCTGCCGCTTCTCAGAAAAATAAAAAAAATGTTGCAAACAGCAATCGGCAATAATGCAGTTACCAATCTTTCAATCTTTCAATCTTCAATCTTTCAATCTTTCAATCTTCTCCAGCGCCAAAGCGGCAAACGTAAAATCCGCGTCTTTTTCCAATGCCATTTTATAATCGGCGATCGCCTTCTGTTTTTCCCCCTTCTTTTCGTAACAAACTCCGCGACCGTAATAACCGCGTGGGGATTTCGGATCGACAATAATAGCCCTGTTAAAATACTCAATTCCTTTATCCGGGTTTTCAAGAAAGCGGTTGTGCACCACGCCAAGGTTGAAAAGCGCGTCAAAATGTTCCGGATTGATCCGAAGAATGTTGTCATATGAAACAACTGCTTTGTCGTACCGGCCGGTTTGCTGATAATACATGCCCAGGTGATAATGCGCTTCTTCGCTCATGGGGTTGATCTTGATCGCGTTGAGGTAATGATCTTCCGCCACAGGATTATTTTTTGCAGCCGCCAGCAGACCCAGCTGGATGTAAGCATTGTAATAATCCGGATCTTTTTCAATGGCTGACTGCATATTGGAAAATGCTTTGGCGGTATCGCCGCGTTCTTTGTACATCATGCCTTTCATGAAATATGCCTGCGCATTTTGCGGATCAATTTCAAGGGTTTTGTTGATGAGCGATAATTCCTGTTCATACTTACCGAAGTAATGATAAAG
>DATDOQ010000052.1:0-2793 GCA_035293205.1 Bacteroidia bacterium | reverse complement strand
CGGTAAAGGATAAAAACAAAATTCACGTGATCCCCAACGGCGTGGACACTTCCTATTTTACGCCGCAAAACGGAACGAAAGAATTTGAGTTGATCTTTAATGGCAACATGAATTATCCGCCGAATGTGGAAAGCGCGGAATACCTGGTTGAGCGCATACTCCCGCTTGTCTGGAAAACGCGGCCCGGCGTGCGGCTGCTGATTTCCGGCGCCAGTCCTTCGCCGCGTGTACAGGCCCTTCAATCCGAACGGGTGGTCGTGACAGGTTGGGTGGAAGACGTACGAAAAAGTTTTGCCCGTTCAAAAATTCTCGTCGCCCCGATGCAGTCGAGCATTGGCCTGCAGAATAAAATCCTGGAGGCGATGGCAATGGGAATTCCCTGCATCACCACTTCGCTTTCAAACAATGCGGTGAAGGCCATTCCCGACAGCCAGGTGATTGTGGCTGACACACCCGAACAATTCACCCAGGCCATTCACCTTTTGCTTGATCACCCGGATAAAGCGGAACAGCTCGGGGAGAACGGTTATAAAATGGTACATGAAAAATTTAACTGGGAACAGACCTGCAACGCGCTTGAAAAGGTGATCATTCATGCCGGGAAAAAAGTTTAAGCTCAACTTTTTTGTTTTCAAAAAAGATCAAAATATTTCAGGAAGCGGGCATTTTTTTACCAAATTTGACTGAAATTTCGCTTATGACAACCACACGGACTCTTGTAATGACATCGAAACAAGTCGGCCAGCGGATGAACCGTCTCGCCTGGCAGGTGTATGAAATGTGCAGCGATGAAAGGGAAATTGTGATCGCTGGAATAGCGGAAAATGGTTTCCGGCTTGCAAAACAAATCGCTGTCATTCTTTCCGGAATTTCACCGATCAAAACTCAGGTCATTGAAATAAGGATCAACAAGGAGCAGCCGCTGGAAACGCCACAGGTAAGCGTTGAACTGAAATCGCTGGAAGGAAAAACAGTAATTGTTGTAGATGATGTTTCCAATTCAGGCCGTACGCTGATGTACGGGGTGAAATATTTCCTGGAGTTCCCCGTGCGGGCCATCCATACGCTCGTACTTGTGGACCGCGACCACAATCGTTACCCGATCAAAGCAAATTTCGTTGGACTTTCGCTCGCCACCACATTGCAGGAACATATTACGGTCGAGCTGGGAGCAGGTGACGAAGCGGCGGTATATCTGGATTGAGGTTACCGGCTTTTATTCTTACTGAATTGCGATTACGCTGATCTCAATATGCGCTCCTTTTGGCAATGCAACAACCTGCACCGTTTCCCGCGCTGGGAAAGGACCTTCCCCGAAATAGCCCGAATAAACTTCATTAACGACTGCGAAATTTCGAATATCCGTCAGGTAAATACGCGCCTGCGCGATTTCATTCATCGTTACGCCTTCACTTTTCAGTATCGCCGCGATATGATTCATGACGCGTTTTGTTTCTGAAGCAATATCAGACGTGTCAAGTTTCCCAGATATAGGATCAATCGCTATCTGGCCGGAAACAAAAACCGCATTTCCCCGGCGCACAGCCTGGCTATAGGGACCGATTGGCTTAGGCGCGAGTGCGGTGAAAATTACACCTTGTTCTTTCCCTGGTTTTTTTGATGGAGAGAAATTCAGGTAAAACAAAAAACCGATGGCAAGAATTGCGATCGTATAAAATGCGGTATGCTTCATTCAGCTGCAAACGGAAAGTTATCCTGCGTGTTTTTACTTGCGCTTCGGCGGCAAATGCGGCGTGGGTGCCGGCGGCGCGGTAGGAGCAGAAATACGATCCAGCTCGGCGATGACGGCAACAAGATTGTCCAGCTCTTCCAGGCTCGTATAAACATTCGGCGTTACGCGAACACCGTGAATATTTTCCCAGTTAATGGAAACCGTATGAATACGTTTCTCCATCAGCTTCAGCTCAATTGTTTCCGGCGTGTAGCTAACGATGGAAATATTCGCGATTGCGCAGGAGAAAGGTGCCTTCAGCGGCGTATGGATGTTCACATTCGGAAGAACGCTCACTTTTTTAATCCAATAGTCGCGCAGGAAACGCAGGCGCGCTTCTTTTCGCTTGGCGCCAATGAGCTGGTGAAAATCAATAGCCGCGCTGATGGCCATTTCGGAAGCGAATGAACGTGTTCCCAGCGACTCAAATTTCCTGATATCGCCTGATTCGGGCTCATTATGCGAAAGCAGCGGCCATATTTTTTGGATCTTGTCTTTTTTAATCCACAGCATTCCGCTTCCGAAAGGAGCGCCCAGCCATTTATGCAGGCTCGTCGCCCAGTAATCGCAGCCGAGATCCGGGATTTTAAAATCGATGTGCGCAAAAGTATGGGCGCTGTCACAGATCACTTCGATGTTCCGCTTATGCGCTTCATCCGCGATCATTTTAACCGGCAGAATTTGCCCCGTCCAATTGATCATGTGGGTGACATGCACAATTTTTGTATGCTTTGTAAACTTATCCGTGAATGCTTTTGTCAGAGCGATGTTATCTTCTGATGGAATTGGCAGATCCACCCAAACAAGCCGGATGCCGTCACGCTTTTCACGTTGTTTCCATGCATTGAGCATGTTCGGGTAATCCTGTTTGGTAACTACCACTTCATCCCCCGCTTCCAGCTTTAAGCCAAAAATAGCCGTGTTCAATCCTTCCGTTGAATTCCGGTTGATGGCCACCTCATCAGGCGATACCCCAGCCATTTGCGCCAAACGTTTCCGCAATGGTTCGCGGCCACGGTCGAGCTCGCGCCACATATAATAAGAAGGAGCCTCGTTACAAT
>DATDOQ010000051.1:0-6550 GCA_035293205.1 Bacteroidia bacterium | reverse complement strand
AGTCAGCGCGATTTCCGGCAGGAGATACAGCACCTGTTTCCCGGCAGCGAGCTGTTCGGCGATTAGGCGGATATACACTTCCGTTTTGCCGCTGGATGTCACTCCGTACAACAGGCAGACCTCCTTCGAGGAAAATCCGTTGCGGATCTCTTCCAGCGCTTTGTCCTGGTGCGGACTCAAAACCAGGTCGCGAATGCTTTGCGCGGAAAAATTCAGCCGCGAGACTTCCAGCTCTTCAATTTCAAAAATGCCTTTATCAACCAATGCATTCAACACACCTGACACTGTATTCGACGCAGCGAGCAAATCGGTTTTGCGAACAATTTTTTTCCGATCGCCGTAACGGTCGCTCAGCCGGATAAAGCTCATAAGAATTTCCAGTTGCCGGAATGCTTTCTTCTCCAGCTTGTCAAAAACTTCCTTCAGCTTTTCTTCATCGTCAAATGTATCTGCCAGCTTTACAAACGATTCGAATTTTGGCATGTAGCGATGCTGCAGCTCTTCGTAAACGCGCACAGTTCCAAGATCAAGCAGCTTCCGGATCGGGGGATAAACACTTTTTTTTCCAAGAATTTCGCTTACATCTTCAATCGAGAGCACCTGGCGTACGTCCAGCGCTTCACAAATGGAAAATGCTTCATCGTCCAGGTCGCCACGTTCACCGCTCCAATTTTCGTTCAGCACAATGCGTGTTTCGCTGGTCAGCCGCAGTCCGGAAGGCAGGGCCGCGAGCATCACTTCACCGCGTGTGCAGAGATAATAGGCTGCCATCCATTCCCAGAATTCAAGCTGCTTTTCCGTCACCACCGGTTGAGGATCAAGAACGGATTCAATATATTTTGCAGTATAAGCAGGGGCTGATTCGTGTACTTTCCGCACAATTGCCGCGTACAGCTTGCTTTTCCCGAACTGGACTACCACACGCATTCCAGGTTTAACTTCCTCATTCAAAGCCTGCGGCACACGATACGTGTAAAGATTCGGCAGGGCAAGGGGAAGAATTACGTCGGCAAAATAATCGACACGGGGCATGGGTAAAAATAGGCATTAGTCATTAGTCAATAGTCATTAGGGGGATTCATTACTGCGAGCCACTGGCTGATGACTATTCCCTAATGACTAATGCCTAATGACTAATGACTAATGACTAATGCTTCATCCCCTCCAGGTTTTCTTCAGAATCTTATCTTTACTTAGCTGAAAATAAAATCTACCATCATGAAAAAAATGCTTCTTATGCTGCTTACACTTGGCATTGGCCAGTTGAACGCGCAAAATGTGAAAGAATCAGAGGTCCCGGCCGCTGCAAAAACAAAATTCCAGTCGCTCTATCCGAACGCGAAAAACGTGCAATGGGAAAAAGAAGGCGCTGACTATGAAGCCGAATTTGTTGAGAATAAAACGGAAACTTCTGTTGTGATCACGGCCACAGGAACCCTTGTGCAAACCGAGGTGGAAATTTCCCAGCTCATGCTGCCTTCCGGTATCAACGCTTACGCGCAAAAAAATCTTCCCGGTAAAAAGATCACCGAAGCGGTTAAGATCACAAGCGCGAACGGCGTTATCACCTACGAAGCGGAAATCGGCGGCGATGATTATATTTTCGATACCGAAGGAAATTTCATCCGGAAAGAAATCGAAGAAAAGGAAGCCGGAGATGAAAAAGATGATGATTAAAGATTGGTTCAGACTTCTCTTTGCTCTCAATCCTATTCACTCAGCTCTCAGTTCTCAGTTCTCTTCACTCAGTTCTCAGTTCTCAGTTCTCTTCACTCACCGCTCAGCTCTCAGTTCTCTTCACTCAGTTCTCAATTCTCAGTTCTCTTGAATGAAACTACTTCTGATTGAAGACGAAATTCCGCTTGGCGAAAGTATTGTCAGCTTCCTCGAAAGTGAAAATTATGTCTGCGAGTGGGCCCAATCAATGCGGGATGCCTCGCTGAAAATCGCGGATTTTGATTACGATTGTTTCCTGGTTGACATTACGCTGCCCGGTGGAAGCGGACTGGATCTTTTAAAAGAAGTGAAGGCGGCAAGACCGGAAGCGGGAATCATCATCATTTCGGCAAGAAATTCGGTGGATGATAAAATTCATGGGCTCGATACTGGCGCGGATGATTACCTAACCAAACCTTTTCATCTCACGGAGCTGAATTCCCGCATTCGTTCCCTGTTGCGGCGGCGCCTGAACGCAGGAGAAAATCAGATCACCTACCACGATATCCGCGTTGAGCCTGTTTCCAGGAATGTGTTTGTCAAGGATGTCCCTGTCGATCTCACGAAAAAAGAATTCGCCTTGCTGGTATATTTTATTACCAATAAAAACCGGGTGATGACGCGTGAAGCGATCGCGGCGCATATCTGGGGCGACGACGCGGGAATTTCTGATTCCTTCGACTTCCTGTATTCCCACGTAAAAAATCTGCGGAAAAAATTATTGGCCAAAGGAAGCGGCGACTACATCCAGACAGTTTACGGGATCGGATATAAGCTGGTAGCCGGATGAAATTACAAACGCGCACAACACTGGTTTTCCTTGCCGCGACAATCGCTGTTTTTATTGCAGGCGGATTGTTATTCCATCATGCACTCCGGGAAATCATCGATGAGGAGGCCACAGAAAACCTCTTGCTCGAAAAACAGCGCATCCTTGATTTCGCGGAAAAAACCGGCACGCCGCCACCTTCTTCACACATAGGAAACGACCTCGTAGTGGTGAGCGTTCAACAGCCCGTCCTTGAAATCATAAAAGACACAACCGTGTACAGTTCGCTTGAAGAGGAGCTCTTACCTTACCGCCAACTGACATTTCCTGTTGCCGTCGAAAACAATCATTATGCAGTCACGGTCAGAAAGCTTTTGATCGAATCGGAAGATCTTGCGGAAGCGATCTGGAGTTCTCTGCTCGCGATCGCTGCGCTGTTGCTGATCGTTCTGCTGCCGCTGAACTATTTTTTATCGCGCCGGCTTTGGAAACCTTTTTTCAGCACGCTGGATAAAATAAATACATACAACTTGAATTCCCACGCGCAACCTGCATTCGATAAAACCGGTGTCGTGGAATTTGCGCAACTAAACGCTTCGTTGTTAAAAATGACGGACCGCATGCGCGCCGATTACCAGAACCTCAAGAATTTTTCAGAAAACGCGTCCCACGAATTCCAGACACCGCTTGCTGTCATCCTTGCAAAAACGGAACAGCTCCTGCAGGAAAAATCCCTGCCGGATGAGCAGGCGAAACAGTTTCACCAGGTTTTCCAGTCGGCTACGAGACTTTCGCGCATGGTGAAGGCATTGCTGCTGTTCACCAAAATTGAAAATAACCAGTTTGCTGCGACAGAAAACATGGATCTTTCAGAATTACTCCGGGAAAAGCTGGATCAGTTTGCTGAAATGATCGCGTTAGGAAATTTGAAAACGCATTATGATATTCACCCGGGTGTAAAGGTCAGCATTCACCCTGCGCTTGCTGAAATTCTTCTTTCCAACCTGCTTTCAAACGCGATCCGGCATAATATTCCAAATGGGGAGATAACGGTTCATCTTTCTGAAACCGCGCTGGCTGTTGCGAACACCGGGCCATCACTGCCTTTTGATCCGCAGCTTATTTTCCAGCGATTTACAACCGGGAAACCGGGAGCAGATTCGCTCGGACTCGGACTCGCGCTGGTGAAAGAAATTGCCGGTAAAAATAACTGGACGGTGAATTACGGAAGAAAAGACAATTCACATTTGTTCATCGTTTATTTTTCGCCGCAGTAGTCCGGAATTTTCACTTTGTGGAAATCATTCCCCGTCATCGTTTTTATTTCGCGCTGCCACTCCTTTAAAATCGGCTGTTGCATTCAATGGTCCCCTATTTGCGGGAATTTTTCCGCTTGCTTCACTTAAACTTCTCATCAAATAAATCAGCCGATTATGACACAGGATGCTCAGTTTTTTCCGCGCAATGATGCCGGGGAATACAGTTTTGCCCCCGTTCGTACCCGCGGACGGAAAAGTAATGAAAGACTCAGGGATGATTTTGAAAGGTATGAAGATGATTTCACCCCGCTCGAAACCAGGCAGCTCCGTAACGACCGTCGCAGTACAAAACCGCGCAGGAACGACCGACAGGATTATTACCCAGGGGATAACCGCAGCGGAAATGGACGTGAAAGGCGCGTGATGAAGTCCATGAATTTCGAAAATTATGCCGCTGAGGGTAACCGCTTCATCCGGGAGCTCGCGGAGGAATTGGACTCAGACCGTAACCATGCGGCACGTGTTTTTCGCGCGGTGCTTCATGCAGTGCGTGACCGGATTCCGCCGGACGAAGCCATCCAGTTTGCGCAGGGTCTTCCCATGATCCTCAAGGGTGTGTTCCTCGATCAATATGATATTTCAAAAACGCCTGTTATCATCCGGAACCGGGAAAAGTTCATCGATTATATTTATTACAAATGCGGATTTTCCGCGCCGCGCGATTTTCCAACCCGGCAATCGGTTATTGATGCCTTAGGCGCCGTTTTCACCGTGCTCGAAAACAATATGGATTACCGCCAGGTGGAAGAGGTGAAAGAAATTCTGCACCAGGATATCGTGGATATGATCGACAGCTATCATGGAAGCGCTGATTACACGGATCCTGAACGCTGGTTATAATAAGAAGTAAGAAATACGAATAAGTACGAAACTGTACGAATTACGAAATATGAAATAAGTACGAAATATGAAAAGTACTAATTACGAAACAGTACGAAATCTGAAAACGTACGGAATTGTACGAAATACTGCGGGCTGAAAGCTTATGCCTTTTTTCGCCAGAGCTTTCCTTCAGCGTCTACCTTGTATAAATACCCATCCTCGGCTTTCCACGAACGGTCAGTAAGATTGGTCCATTTGGCGCCGCCATTTTCGGAAATCTCCACGCGCTTGTCGTGCGTCAGGCGTAACAATTTTCCGCTTTTGTCATGCCAACTCTGATGCGGAGTCACACTCCATTTCGAATTATCAAACGACTGCCCGAGTACGAAACTTCCGTTGCGCTGAATAAACTTATACCAAACCTTTTTACCCTCGTGCGAACCTGTCCAGGTGCTGTTCTTTACAAGACTCCATGTTTTGGGTGCAGGTGCTTTGGCGGGCGCTTTTTTCACCTGCGCCTGTGCAGCAGTTCCGATCAAAACTGATAGCACGATAATCAAACATCTTTTCATTGCGGTTTGTTTTTACATGATAAGAACCAAATTGTTTTCTTCTACGTTAAAACAAATTAATTGTTGCGGGATTTTAAGATAACTAAATGTTGAAAACAAAATTGATTATTGCCATACGCAATTGAAGAAAAAAACCTGAAGACGCACGGTGTTAATTCGCAATTTGCTACCCCGGCCGCTTCCATAACTTGCCTTTCTCATCGCATTTGTACCGGAATCCGTCCTCGGCGATCCAGGAGCGGTCTTTGAGATTTGTCCAATTCGCCCCGCCATTGGCGGATGATTCAACCCGTTTATCGTGCGAGATCCGGAGCAGGTTGCCGGAACGATCGTGCCAGCTCTGGTGCGGCGGAACGGACCATTTTTTATTGTCATACGACATGGCAAAAACAAAACTCCCGCTCCGGGAAATAAATTTATGCCAGATCTTTCTTCCTTCCCAGGAACCTGTCCAGCAACAGGTCGGAACCAGTTTCCACTCTTTCGTTTGCTCAATGATAATATAATCAGCTTCCGGATGCCGGACTGTAAACTGTGCGTTGTTGTATCCAAAAGCAACCAGCACAAGAACCAACCACTTTTCCATTTCCCCTCAACTGCTCTTTCAACTTCGCAGAACCCTCCGGCCCTGTAAATCAAATTAAGCGCAGTTCTTTTAAGTGGTTATCACTCAATCAGAAATAAAACAGCGACTAAAAGCCATAGGGGATTTTTTTCCACACACCCGCATCAATCTGTTACTCCATTTCCTTCGCGCGGTTCCAATAAACGTCCATTTCCGCAAGCGTCATCTGGTCCAGCTTTTTACCATCTTTCTGCGATTCGCGCTCGAGAAACTGGAACCGACGGATGAATTTTTTATTGGTACTTTCCAACGCGTCCTCCGGGTTCACGCCTATAAAACGCGCGTAATTGATCATCGCAAACAAAACATCGCCGAATTCTTCTTCCATTTTTTCCTTCGTGCCGCCTTTGATGACTTCCGCGTTCAGCTCTTCCAGCTCTTCACTGACTTTTTCCCAGACCTGTTCCGGTTTTTCCCAGTCAAATCCCGCCGCGCGCGCTTTTTCCTGGATCCGCCACGATTTTACAACCGCCGGCAGCGCTACAGGTACACCTGCGAGTACCGAACGGTAACCTTCCGTCATCAGGCTGTCTTTTTCCTTCAGCTTGATCTTCTCCCAATTTTCCTTCACCTGCGTTTCATTTTCAACTTGCGTCAGCTTGCCTGTTAAAGGATCGCCGTAGATGTGCGGATGACGCGCGATCAGCTTTTCACATTCGGCATGGATTACATCCGATATGTCAAAGTCGCCCGTTTCACTTCCGATCTTCGCGTAAAAAATAATATG
>DATDOQ010000050.1:0-2068 GCA_035293205.1 Bacteroidia bacterium | reverse complement strand
AGGACTTTCAAAATCCTATCTCTGGTGGGTTATTGGCGGCATAGCGGCAATGTTCATTTACGGTCAGGTGAAAAGCCGCCGGAAAGAAAAACAAAAGCCAGCTTCCAAAGCAGCCCCAAAGAAAAAATAAATAGAAGAATTAAAGGAAACATCAGAAGAGAGAGAATCGAGTTAAGTTTTAAATAAATTAAGTTCTCTCCGCCCTCGTCCCTCCATTCTCCTCTCTCTTCTCCCTTCTCATATGGAAAAAGGTGATATCGACAAGCCAGAAGAATTTGCGGAGGAACCGTCAGAAACACCCGGTAGTATGCAGGACGATCCTTCGGCAGATTACGAAGTGAAAGATGGGAGCACCGACCGGGTGGAGGAGAAGGATGAGGAAGCGAAACAGGCGAAAAAGAAATCCGCATTGCGCGACTGGGGCGAAGCGCTGATTTTTGCATTCATCGGAGTGATCATTTTGAAAGCAATTGTTTTCGAGCCGTTTGCTATTCCTTCCGATTCCATGGGAAATACGTTGTGGGCAGGCGATTATGTAGTCGTCAATAAATTATTGCATGGCGCACGGCTGCCAATGACGCCGCTGACGATCCCATTTTCGCACCAGAAAGTTTTCGGTAAAAAAGCTTACATCGACTGGTGGCAGATCAGCTATGCGCGTCTGCCAGGTTACGGTAGTCTTAAGCGAAATGATGTTGTCGTCTTTAATTTTCCGGCCGAAGATCTGTTTCCACTCACGGGCGAAAAAGAAAATTATCCCGTTGATCACCGCACACATTTTATTAAACGTATTATTGGCTTGCCCGGCGATACTGTGCAGATCGCAGATCGGATTACACGCGTAAATGGAAAAGAAATTCCTGCACCGGCGGATGCGCTTTACAATTACATTATTAAAATTGATTCCACGAAAAAAGACAGCGTCAATCTGAAAGGGCTTGGCTTGTTGCGTGAAAGTCAGCAGGGGAAATACCGTCTGTATACCGTAACCCTGCTTCCGGCTCAGGCAGACAGCGTTCGTTTGATGTCAAACATTCTTTCCGTGGAGCCTGAACTTTCACGCGCTGGTTTATACGATGAACAACTGTTTCCACATTCTGAAAAATTTCCCTGGAATCTCGATAATTATGGCAAGCTGGTGGTCCCGAAAAAAGGCGCAACAATCCTTCTTACGCCCGACAGTCTGCCGCTCTACCAGCGGGTCATTGTCAGCTATGAGCATAAACGCATTGACGTACGCCATGATTCCATCTTTATCAATGATGTATTTACGACCACCTACACTTTTGAGATGGATTATTATTTTGTGATGGGCGACAACCGTCATTATTCAATGGATTCCCGCTATTGGGGATTTGTTCCGGAAGATCACGTGGTTGGAAAAGCGACCATGATTCTTTTTTCTTATGACAAAGTGAATAATCATGTGCGCTGGAACCGGTGTTTCCGCAAGATTAATTAGAATGGAGAGCTGAGAGCTGAGTGAAGAATGGATAGATTCTATCGTCACCTTTATGGATCCTTCGGATGAAATGAAACTTTAGGAGGTTTCAAAATCAATCGCGCGCTGGCATGTTCGCCATTAATACATTAATACATTCACATTAACATTAACACATTAACACATTAACACATTAGCAAATTAACACATTGCCACTCACCGTTATTTTGCCACACAAATTAAACCTCTGCATTCACCCTGTCCGGCGGACGTTTCACTTTTTTCGATTCGTAAAGTCCGACAATTTCACCGCTGCCGATCACATGTCCCTGCATGGCTTCTGTCAGTACCCCTTTATCGGCGTTGTCGCGTAAATCCAGTTTCGTGTCGAGCGCGTAAACTTTAAAATGATAATGATGGGTGCCGGTAGGCGGGCAGGGCGCGTAATATTTGTTTTCCGCCGCGCTGTTCCTTCCTTCCACGCCGGGTGCTGAATTCTCTTTTATTTTTCCGTCGGGTGAAATGTTCCACATGATCCAGTGATCAAAAGTTCCGCGCGGCGCATCGGGATCATCCACGATCAGCGCGAGCGTTTTGGCCTCAGTGGGAATGTTTTCAATATCGATA
>DATDOQ010000049.1:0-3681 GCA_035293205.1 Bacteroidia bacterium | reverse complement strand
CGCCATGCTTTCGTGGCCGCCGATGAAATTGATATGCTCGTAGATCTCATCGGAAATAATATAACATTCCGGTTGCGCCGCGATGACTTCCGCGATGGCGCTTAATTCATCTTTGGTGTAAACCGTTCCGGTGGGATTGCACGGCGTGCTCAGCATTAGCAACCGCGTTTTTGGTGTGATCGCCGCTTTTAATTGTTCCGGGGAAACTTTGAAGTTCGTTTCCATCGTAGTCGGAATGATCACAGGAATTCCTTCGGCCAGCTTGATTACTTCCACATAGCTCACCCAGTAGGGCATTGGCACGAGCACCTCATCGCCCGGATTTACGAGGCTGAGAACAGCATTTGCAATTGACTGTTTAGCGCCGGTGGAAACCACGATCTGGTCCGGCGCATAGATCAGTCCGTTGTCGCGTTTGAATTTCGCCGCAATGGCTTGCCGCAATTCAAGGTAACCGGAAACATGCGTGTAATAGCTGAAATTCTCATCAATTGCTTTTTTCGCGGCGGATTTAATGACATCGGGTGTTGGAAAATCGGGCTCGCCGAGACTCAGGCTGATAATATCGATGCCATGCGCAATCAGTTCCCGGCTTTTTCTCGCCATAGCAATTGTTTGAGATTCACTGAGTCGGTTAATGCGATCGGATAAATGCGTCATACATTAAGAATGGAGAATGGAGAGAAGAGGGTGGAGAAAATTAAAAATTACGGCCCGAAAGATAGCGGTTTACAATTTGCCTTTTGCTTCTATTTTACGATTAGATATTTTCTCATTAACCCCATTTTCCCATTCCTTCATTACCACATTGCCACATTGCCACATTGTTTAAGCGCCCTTATATCTGCCTAGCCAGGAATCGTCCTGCATATCGCGCAACAGACGGAAAGCATTGTCGCCATAAATCAATTCGGTGTGATGCTGAATGCCATAAGCGCGCAGCATGGCTTCCTGTCCGTCGGATGGATGAGAGGGAAAACGCGCCCAGCCAGGACCGGGGCCCGAGGGAGCACTGACACTTGGAGCAGAACCATGTGCAGATGTGCTGTAAAAAGGATATTCATTATAGATCAACCGCCAGAGGTCTTTTACCGGGTTGCAGGTGACGCCGCCTTTGATCATGCGGTGATTGATGACCGTGTCCGGAAAATAACCGCAATCAGCAATGCCATGTTTATGAAAAAGATTCTCGCGGTCCGGATTCACGGTACTTTCATTCCAGCCTGATGCGATGCTCATAAACTCCGCTTGTGTGATATTCCATGCCGTCAGCGGGCGTTTGGGATCGTCGTAATGCCGGACAAGATTAAAGGTGACAGTTGAACTGTTCGCACCGGGTTTCAGTTGAAAGCCGAGGTAATCGTGGAAAGCAGGCGCAGGTTCGGCAGACTGCAAACAAACACCTGCAGCGAGGGCGATCATGATGACGGGAGGCATTCGAAACATCAGAAGGTTTAAAGGTAATACGATTTCTTTTGATGGAAACGCCGGTTTTATTGACAATGGGAAATGACTATTTTTGACAACCACGGCAGGAGGAGTTCTGCGAATTTTTTTACGGGAAACTGAAAAACCCTTGAATCGCCTATGAAAACGGAAACGGACGTCATCAGCATTATCCTCGAAATCCTCAAATACCTGCTTCCCGCAGTTGTTGTTTTTGCGGCAGGTTATATGACGGTAAAAAATTTCCTGGACACAGAAACCAAACGCCGCCTTGCCGAGATCCGTCTCGCCAACCAGAACGTGGTTACACCCATGCGCATACAGGCTTATGAGCGGATGGCAATTTTCCTCGAGCGCATCAATCCGAATGTGCTGATTACGCGCACGCATAAAAGCGGGATGAGCGCGCGCCTGTTGCAGGCAGAACTGACAAAAACTATCCGGAGTGAATTCGAACACAATCTTTCCCAGCAGATCTACATGTCCAACCACGCCTGGGAAATGGTGAAAACCGCGAAAGAAGAGATCACCAAGCTGGTGAATGTAGCGGCTTCCAAGCTTCCCGATACTGCAACCGGTGTTGATCTGAGCCAGATGATCCTGCAGATTTCTCAGCAAATCGAAAAAATGCCGACACAGGTGGCATTGGAATATGTCAAGAAGGAAGTCGGCCAGGTATTTTAGGGCTGTCGTCCAGCTACCATGAGCAAATCCGAAGAACAAGAGCGCAAAGAAAAATTTCTCACCGATTCCGGGATCGCTATCAAACGCGTTTATCCGAAAAAAGATATTCCGGAAGAGCAGCCGGGCGAATTTCCATTTACACGCGGCGTGCAGGCGACCATGTACCGGGGAAAGTTCTGGACGATGCGCCAGTATGCCGGTTTTTCAACGGCGGAAGAATCCAACAAACGTTATCACTACTTGCTGGATCACGGCACAACCGGATTGTCAGTGGCGTTTGATCTGCCAACACAGATCGGTTATGATTCGGATCATGCTTTTTCAGAAGGAGAAGTGGGGAAGTCGGGTGTTGCCATAGACACCTTGCGCGATTTTGAAATTCTTTTTGAGGGCATTAAGCTGGATACGGTGACGACTTCCATGACGATCAATTCAACAGCCGCGATCCTGCTGAGCATGTATATCGCATTGGCAAAAAAGCAGGGAGCAGATTTGAAAAAGATCTCCGGCACGGTGCAGAACGATCTGCTGAAAGAATACGCGGCGCGGGGAACTTATATTTATCCGCCCAAACATTCCATGCGCATCATCACGGATATTTTCGAATACTGCAGCCGGGAAGTTCCCAAATGGAATACCATTTCGATTTCCGGTTACCATATCCGTGAAGCTGGATCCACCGCGGTGCAGGAGCTGGCTTTTACGCTCGCCAATGGAAAAGCTTATCTGAAAGCCGCCATGGAAAAGGGCCTTGATATTGATGTATTCGCGCGCCGGCTTTCATTTTTCTTTAATGCGCACAATAATTTTTTCGAAGAAGTTGCCAAATTCCGTGCCGCGCGAAGGATGTGGGCGAAGCTGACAAAAGCCCTCGGTGCCAAAGATCCGCGTTCGATGATGCTGCGTTTTCATACACAAACCGGCGGTTCAACTTTAACCGCGCAGCAACCACAGAACAATATTGTGCGCGTCACATTGCAATCGCTTGCCGCGGTGATGGGAGGAACACAAAGTCTGCACACGAACGGGTTTGATGAAGCACTCGCCTTACCGACGGAAGAAGCCGCGCGCATTGCAATACGCACGCAGCAGATCATCGCGCATGAAAGCGGTGTGCCCGACACGGTTGATCCCCTTGCCGGCTCCTGGATGGTGGAATCGCTGACGGATGAAGTGGAGGCGAAGGCCTGGGATTACATAGAACGGATCGATGCAATGGGCGGCGCGGTGGCAGCCATCGAGCAGGGATTCATGCAAAACGAAATCGCCGGCGCTGCTTATGCACATCAACAGGCGGTGGAGCGTGGCGAAAAGATCATTGTCGGGGTGAACAAATTTGAAGTTAAAGAGCCACCCGCGCAGAACCTGCTTACGATCGATGACAGCATTCGCACGATGCAGATTGAAAAATTACGCAAGGTAAAAGCGGAACGCGATAACGGAAAAGTGAAAATGCTTTTATCAGAAATCGAATCTGCCGCGCGGAGCAATGAGAACCTGATGCCGCGGATCCTGGCTGCTGTGGAAGCTTACGCGTCACTCGGGGAAATC
>DATDOQ010000048.1:0-10505 GCA_035293205.1 Bacteroidia bacterium | reverse complement strand
TTTTCGCTTCAGCAGCGGCTGCATTTTTGAAATGTCCGGCCGGCGGCGCGTCATGTCACCCTCCTTTAACGCCGGCTGATGAATAATTTTACTGGAAGAACCTGTAATGCGCAAAATGGTTTTCGCCAGTTCTGAAATGGTTATCTCCTTATCCGAACCGACATTGACCACGTCATTCATAAATTTTTCCTCATAAAACGCGGTCGCGCATGCTTCCACATTGTCATCAATATAACAGAACGTGCGTGTCTGGCTGCCATCGCCGTTGATCATGATGGGTTCATTCTTTAGGGCGGCGCGGATAAAATGCGAAATGACAAAATCGGGGCTTTGTTTCGGACCGTAGGTATTAAAAAAACGGAAGATCGTATAGTTTAGTCCATATTCTTTCTGAAAAGATTTCAGGAAAGCTTCGCCCGCGTTCTTCACGATCGCATAAGGCAGCCGTGAATTCAGCGGCGTGGTATCTTCATTCTGCGGGTATTCGACGGGTTCACCGTAAACTTCCGAAGAGGAAGAATAAAACACGCGCTTAACACCGGAAGTGACGGAAAGATTCAGGATGATCCGAATGCCGGTCAGATCATTCAGCACCAGCAACGGTTTTTCCAGGGTGCGCTGCACACCTACAACTGCGGCATAATGAAAAACATAGTCGAAATGATGCAGCAGGAAAACATCCGTGATCTGGTTGTTATCATTCACATCACCTTTGATGAATTCAATATTCTTATGCGGTGATTGCGGAATTTTAGCTTCGCTTCCCGTGAGAAGGTTGTCGAGTATAACAACATAGTTATCCGGATCGGATGCCAGCTTTTCCGCTATGGCGCTCCCGATAAATCCGGCGCCTCCCGTGATCAGAATCTTTTGCATACTCCTTTATTACCGGTTCTCGATTGCCGCAAGGTATTGCCCATAACCGCTTTTCAGCAAGGGTTGGGCAAGCGCATGCAGCTGCTTGATGTCAATGTAACCTTTCCGGAAGGCAACTTCTTCGATGCAGCCGATCTTTAAAGCCTGCCGTTCTTCAATGACCTGGACGAACTGGCCGGCCTGCATGAGGGAAGCGAATGTCCCGGTATCCAGCCAGGCAGTGCCGCGCGCAAGCACACCCACTTTTAACTTTCCCTGTTCAAGGTACTTTTTATTAACATCGGTTATCTCGTATTCCCCGCGAATGCCCGGCTTTAATTCCTTCGCGATTTTTACCACATTGTTATCATAAAAATAAAGTCCGGGAACCGCGAAATTCGATTTTGGCGCTTTTGGTTTTTCTTCTATGGAAAGAACTTTCCCGGTTTCGTCAAATTCAACCACGCCATAACGTTCGGGATCCGATACGTGGTAAGCAAATACAACTGCGCCATTCGGATCAATGTTATCCGTTAAAGTTTTGATCAGCCCCGCTCCGTAAAATATATTGTCGCCGAGCACCAGCGCGACTTTATCTTTCCCGATGAATTTTTCCCCGATCACAAATGCCTGCGCGAGCCCTTTGGGTTCCGGCTGTTCGGCATATTCAAAACGGCATCCCAGCTGTGATCCGTCACCCAGCAAACGCCGGAAACCCGGCAGATCGGTAGGCGTGGAAATGATCAGGACCTCATGGATGCCCGCCATCATCAATACGGAAAGCGGGTAATAGATCATGGGCTTGTCGTACACGGGCATCAGCTGCTTGCTGACAGCTAGTGTCAACGGGTGTAGTCTTGTTCCGGAGCCGCCGGCGAGAATGATTCCTTTCATATCAATGGGCAATTTTTACAATTTGCAATAAGCAATAATAATGGTTGTTTATAAATTATTCCCTGGGCTCACCGCGAATCGTCAGCTTGTCCGCGTCGATATCTTCTTCTTCATCATAAATTTCAATCAGCGGTTCTTCCATCAGCGCTTTTGTCGCGGCGCGTTTTTCCAGCGAAAGCAGGATGCACGGCAATAATATGAGATTAGTTGCAAGGGAAACGAGCAGCGTTATCGAAAGCAAAATTCCCAGCGCCACTGTTCCACCGAAACCGGAGAGAATAAAAATGGCAAACCCGCAAAACAAAATGCTGTTCGTGTAGATCATACTCATGCCGGTTTCATGGATGGCGCGCGATACCGCTTCCTTTACTCTCGAAGCGGAGAGTTTGCGCAGCTGCTGGCGATACTCGGTAAGGATGTAAATAGTTCCATCCGAAGCAATGCCGAACGCAATTGAAAAAATCAGGATCGTGGATGATTTAAAAGGAATGCCCGCGAACCCCATGATGCCGGCGGTCATTACCAGTGGGATCAGGCAGGGCAACTTGGACAGCACAATTATCCAGACAGATCTGAACAGCGCCATGCCAAGAAGGAGTATGGAAAAAATTGCGATCAGCAGACTCACAAATAAATGATGCAGCATGTAATCGAAGCTGCGCAGGAACATGAGCGAAAAACCGGTTGTTTGCAAATTAAATTGCGATGGCGGAAAAATACTATCGAGGCGCGGGCGGATATAATTTACAATTTGCCGGGCGCTATCTGAACCCACATCTTTCATCTGGAAGCTGATCCGGGTATGCGTGTACGATGTATCGAGGAACGCGCTCAATTTTTGTTGCTGGATCTGGTTGAGCTTTTGCGCCGTATCCGCTGGCTTGTAATAACCGGCGATCGTATTCAGGTCACGGAGATTTTTCGGCATGCGATAGGCTTTCGGATTCCCGTTCTTCAAAGCCTGGTAAGAAAATTTGATCGCCTCCACAACCGATATCGGTCTTGAAAATTCCTCGCGCCTGCTGATAATATTTTGGGCCGAATCCATCAGCAGCAGCACGTTTCCTTCCTGGTCAAAGATATTTTTTGGCGTGTTAATGTCCGTCGTGTAATGGTTCAACATTTCCGCGAATTCAATGCCGGGCTCTATTTCGCGCTGTGCCTGCCATGCATTATAGATCACGGTGGGTGTCGCAACTTTTTTCACTTCGAGCGTGATCTCGAAGGGCACGACGCCGCCAAAATATTTTTCGAAAAATTTCAGGTCCGTATAGATGGGATCATTTTTCGGAAGATCATCAACAACAAAACCTTTTACGATGATGAACTTAAATCCCACAATTGAAATAAGCGTAACCAGCGTTATTCCGAGGTAGATCGATTTTCTGCGGTAATGCACGAGGTAATCCACCTTGTCCAGCAGGCGGCTGATGTGCCGGTTGCTGAGGTGCTTCATTTGGCGTGGTTTTGGCACTCTGAGATAACTGAAGATCGCCGGCGTCATCAGTATCGCGATCACATAGGTGGTCATCACGTTGATCGCGGCTACAATGCCGAACTGGACCAGCACTTCGCTGTTTGTAAAATAAAAAACCCCGAACCCGATCGCGGTCGTCACATTTGCCAGGAAATTTGAAAGGCCAACTTTCTGAACCGTGCGGGCAAGCGCTTTGGTTTTGTTGCCGTGCCTCACCAATTCCTCCTGGTATTTATTGATCAGGAAAATGCAATTGGGAATGCCGATGATCACAATCAGCGATGGAATCAGCCCGGTTAAGATGGTGATCTTGTACCCGAAAAGCGCCATTGTGCCCAGCGACCAGATGAGGCCGAAAATCACGACAATAAGTGAAAAGAAAACCGCGTTGAAATAGCGGAAGAAAATAAACAGGATGATGCCGGTAATTAGAACAGAAAGAAGCAGGAATAAAATAGCTTCACCCGATATTTTATTCATGTATTCGGAACGGATCCAGGGAAGACCGGAATAATGCATGCCGATCTTATGCTTGTTCCCGAATTCTTCCGCGAGGCGGTGAATTTCCTTCACCATGATCACCCGGTTTTTGCTGTTCAGGGCTCCCTGTGTAAACGTGATCGCCATCAGCGTCACATTTTCTTTTTTATTAATGACAATACCTTCCCAGAAAGGAAGCTTCAGAATTTCTTCCTTCAGGCTGTCCGCTTCCTGTTGCGTTTGCGGGCGGCGCAGCACCACCTGCCTCGCTTCAAATTTTTCAACAGAATCATTCGGAACGATCTTGTAAAGCCGCGCGATGGAAATTACATTTTCAACGCTGTCGATTTTCCGGATGGAATCTGTAAGATCGTACCAGTCCTGGTATTTCGAAATTTCAAAAAGCGTGGAATCGCGGAAACCAACCACCATTACATTGCCATCTTCACCATAACGCGCTTTGAATGCTTCATAGGCCTGGTACATGGGATCATCTACGGGCAGCACACGCATATAACGGTAGGAAAGCCATCCTTCGCCGGTGGTTGCGGCCATGTAGGCACGCCATCCCATAAAAATGGTGATCAGCACCATGATCACCAGCACCGAAAAGCGGTTCCGGAGAATAAAATGCGAAAGTTTAGCCCACATAATCTTTTTTCAAGATCCCGGACCGCGTGTTTTGTAACTCAACCGGGTGGCTAAAAGTACGAAACTTCGTGGTTGACCAATTTCGAAGTCTTTTGAATCCAAAGGACAACTTCACTTACGTTTACGCCATATCTCCCCGATTCGCTAATTCCCTATTTTTGCCTGTGCGCCGACTGATCCCACTGCTGTTTTTATGCCTGCTCCCGTTTTCCGGTTACTCCCAGGACCGCGAACGATTGCGCACATCCCTTGCAAAACTGGAAACTCCGCTGCACGATACCATGCGCGTGCTGATGCTGAATAATGTGGGTTGGGATACGGCCTATGATAATCTGGCGATCGGACTACGCTACGGCGAACAATCGCTGGAGCTGGCGGAGAAAATCAATTATGAAAGAGGGATTATACGGGCCTGCAATACGATTGGCACAGTGTACGAGGATATGGGTGATCACGCGAAGGCCATCGCGTTTCATCTGCGGGGATTGTCAATTTCCGAACGGATAGGGAGCATCGGCGGTATGCGGATCGCACACATGAATATTGCGATCGTATATGAAAGTCTCGGTGAGCTGGATAAAGTAATAAACCATCTCCTTATTTCAGTTGACCTGCACAAATTCGAACCGGACACTGAATCGCTTTGTATGGTCAACGCCAACCTTGGCTCAGCATACCTGAAAGCGGATAGCCTCGACAAAGCAAAAGAGCGTTATAAGCTGGCCATGTCCTACGCTGAGGGCGCTGAATATTCGCTTGTAAGAGCCGGCGCGATGAGCGGGCTGGCGAAATGTTATCATGCAGACGGCGATTCGGCACAGGCTGATAAGCTGGCGCTTGAGGCGCTACAAATCTTTGATTCCCTGGGCGCGGATTACGATCTTTCGATGGAACAGGCGCTCTATGCCGGCATGCTTGCAGACAGGGGAAGTTATACGCTTGCTTTGAAATATCTGCAGGAAGCGATGACAATATTCAAGAGGGTTGGCATGCGCCAGCAGGAAAAAGACGGCTGGGAACTAATTGCGAGAATTTATGAAGGAAGCGGCCGGACTGCCGACGCATTGAAAGCCATGAAACGTTACGTTGAGCTGAAAGACAGTCTGCTCACTGAAAACACCCTACGCCACCAGAATGATCTTGAAGCAATTTATGAAAACAAAAAACGCAAAGCGGAAATTGAACTGCTGACCAAAGACAAAACCCTTCAGCAAACATATATAACCGGGCTTGCTGTTGGTTTTTCGCTGCTGCTCGGATTCCTGTTTGTCTTAACTAACCGGGCGAAATTGCGGAAAAGAACAAATATCCAGCTGGCCAGGCAAAATGCCATCATCGAAGAAAAAAACAAAGACATCACCGACAGCATCACCTATGCGCGGCGCATCCAGGAGGCGGTGCTGCCTTCCTCTAATGAATTGAAATCAAAATTCACTGACCTGTTCATCTTTTACCGTCCGCGTGATATTGTAAGCGGTGATTTCTGGTGGTTCACCGAAAATGAAAATAAATTTTTCCTCGCCGTTGCCGATTGCACAGGTCACGGCGTGCCGGGTGGTTTCATGAGTGTGATGGGCGCCGCTTTTTTATCCGAGATCATCAATGAAAAACGGGTGTCTTCGCCCGAGGAGATCCTGAATTTACTACGGTCGAAAGTCACCGGCGCGCTGCAGCATGCCGGCGAAGACGACCGTTCGGTAAAAGACGGGATGGATATCGCCATGCTGACTTTCGATGCCACACATAATCATGTACAGTTTGCATGCGCCAATAATCCGGTATGGCTGGTGCGAAATGGTCAGCTAACCGAATCGCGGGCCGATAAATTTCCGGTGGGTGTGCATACGGGCGCGGTGAAGCCATTTACACGCCAGGAACTGGAGGTGCAAAAGGGCGACATGCTTTATCTTTTTACCGATGGATATGCCGATCAGTTTGGCGGTCCGGCCGGAAAAAAATTGAAATACAAAAAGATGAAGGAAATGCTGAAGCAGATCGGGAATCTCAGCGCGGAAGAGCAGCACCACCATATTTCAAATGAATTTGACACCTGGAAAGGAAATCTCGGGCAGGTGGATGATGTCTGCATTATTGGCTTGCGGATTTAAAGGCCTGATTTAAAAAGCTCCCCCAAAATATTCGCTCGGATTTTTTCAGAATTCCTGTTCCCCTTTGCTTTACAAATTTGAACCACGGAGGCACTGAGACACAGAAGAATAAAATGCACAATACTCCGTGTCTCCGAGTCTCCGTGGTTATTAAAAGTTCATTACGCTATGGTCCCAGTGATGAAATCATGCTATAAAAAAGCTTCCCCACAAAAGCGCAGATTTTTCCAGAATTTCTATTCCTTTTTGCTATCCGAGTACTGATTTTTCAGCAACCACAAGCCTTTGAGCTGGTAATAGAACCTCAGGCTCAAAGAATTCTTTTTACTGAAATTTGTCAGGATAAAAATTGTGCTTATCTTCGCAGCCCCGTTAAAGGGAGAATTCTGCTATACATAGAACTATTGAACTGAAAATCAAGTGGATACCTTATCCTTCAAAACCGTTTCAGCCAACAAGGCAACGGTGCAAAAAGACTGGTTGCTGGTAGATGCCGAGAACGAAACAGTCGGCCGGCTTGCTTCCAAAGTAGCTTACCTGGTTCGCGGCAAGCATAAAACTTCGTTCACCCCACATGTGGATTGCGGCGATAATGTTGTGATCATTAATGCGGATAAGGTTCGTTTTTCCGGCAATAAAATGCAGGAAAAAGTTTACACCCGCTATACTGGTTACCCGGGCGGCCAACGGTTTACAACACCAAAAGAACTTTTGGCCAAAAGGCCTGAACGTATCCTGGAACTGGCCATTGGCCGCATGCTTCCTAAAACCCGTTTGGGTGACAGGCTCCGCCGCAACGTATTTATTTACGCCGGCACGGAACACAAGCACGAAGCGCAGAATCCAGCAAAAATTGACCTCAAAATCATCAAAGAGCGTAAATAAGAATGGAAGTGATTAACACACTCGGACGCCGTAAAACTGCCATTGCCCGCATTTACATGGAGCGTGGCAAAGGCATAATTACAATTAATAACCGCGATTATAAAAAGTACTTCGGCACGGAAGTTCTCCAGAACAAAGTGACCCAGTCATTGCGCCTCACGGATAACCTTGAAAATTTCGATATCAAGGTAAACGTTGAAGGCGGCGGTATTACCGGACAGGCAGAAGCGATCCGCCTTGCCATTTCCCGCGCGTTGATTGAAAACGACGCCGAAGTGAAACCGAAGCTTCGCGCCGACGGTCTTGTAACCCGCGACCCGCGCATGGTTGAACGCAAAAAGTTTGGCCGCCGCAAAGCGCGCCGCCGCTTCCAGTTCAGCAAACGTTAATCTTTAGAACACACAATTATTCATTGTCCCTATACATGTCAAGAACATCGTTCAACGAACTACTCGAAGCCGGCGCGCATTTTGGCCACCTGAAACGCAAATGGAATCCTTCCATGGCGCCGTATATTTTCACTGAAAAGAACGGCATCCATATTATCGACCTCAACAAAACAGTTGTAAAGCTCGAGGAAGCCTGCAATATCCTGAAAGGTTTTGCCCGTAACGGAAAAAAGATCCTTTTTGTTGCAACCAAAAAGCAGGCGAAAGACATTGTCGCTGAAAAGATCAAAGGCATCGGAATGCCGTATGTAACGGAGCGCTGGCCCGGCGGGATGCTGACTAATTTTGCAACTATCCGCAAGGCGGTCCGCAAAATGGCAAGCATCGACAAAATGGCTACCGACGGAACGTTTGACATTCTTTCGAAAAAAGAAAAACTGATGCTTTCCCGCGAACGCGCGAAGCTCGAGCACAACCTTGGTTCCATCGCCGATCTTACACGCCTGCCTTCCGCAATTTTTATCATTGACATTGTAAAAGAGCACATCGCGGTTGCAGAAGCAAAACGCCTCGGCATTCCAACATTTGCCATCGTTGATACAAATGCCAACCCGAACCAGGTTGATTACGCGATTCCTGCCAACGACGACGCTTCAACTTCCGTTAGCCTGATCACCGGCATTGTTGCGAAAGCGATCGCGGAAGGCCTTGAAGATCGCAAGATGGATAAAGACAAGCAGGAAGAAGAAAAAGAAGAAGCAATCGAAGAACAGCGTCGCAAAAAATACGAAGCGGACCTTGAAGAAGAAGGTGTCGCAACCGATGAAACCGCACCAAAAGGTCTGGTTAAAGGTCCCGCCAAAGGTCCTGCCGGCCGCCGTAATCCCGTGAAACCCGGTGGGGGCGCAGGTCCGCATACACGCGGGGGTCCTGCTCGCGGACAACGCCGTCCGACCAAAGATTAAAGAATTACAGGAAGCCTAGCAGATAGGCTTCTTGCTTGTTCAGCCTAACCGGAATATTTTAAACGAATCAGTAAAGAATAACATGACTGTAACGATTACCGCATCTGATGTTAACAAGCTTCGCTCCATGACGGGCGCGGGCATGATGGATTGTAAAAAAGCGCTGATGGAAACCGGTGGTGATTTTGAAGCCGCTATTGATCTGCTTCGCAAAAAAGGACAGAAAGTTGCCGCCAACCGCAGCGACCGCGATGCCAAAGAAGGTCTTGTGATTGCAAAATCATCCGGCTCCCGCGGCATTCTTGTCTCTTTAAACAGCGAAACCGATTTCGTAGCTAAAAACGAAGATTTCGGAAAAGTCGCGGAAACTTTTGCTGCGATCGCACTTGATAAAGCGCCTGCGGATCTCCCGGCACTGCTGGCGCTTCCGTATGAAAACGAAACCATCCAGGATAAAGTGACGGATCTCGTCGGGAAAATCGGCGAAAAGATCGAACTGTCGAAATTCGAACAGATCACTGCCGCAAAAGTTGTGGCCTACAACCACCCGGGAAACAAACTCGCTTGCATTGTCGGCTTTAACAAAGAGAATGTTAGCGATGAAATGGCAAAAGATATTGCCATGCAGGTGGCCGCGATGGCGCCGGTGGCTGTGGATAAATCGGATGTTGATTCAACTACGCTTGAACGTGAGCTGGAAATAGCGCGTGAGCAGGTTCGCGCGGAAGGAAAGCCGGAAGAAATGGTGGAGAAAATCGCGCAGGGAAAAATCGCGAAGTTTTATAAAGAATCAACCCTGCTTAACCAGGAGTTCATTAAGGACAGTAAAAAAACGATCCGTCAGTATCTCGAAGGTTTTGATAAGGAGCTTACGGTTACCGGATTCAAGCGGATCATTCTCGGATAAATTTTTTATTCCCCCTCGGTTAAGCCGGGGGTTTTTTTTAATGTAATTCTTGTAACTTTTATCGCTCCAACTCCAGCTTGTAACCCTGAAATACTTGCAACCGATATGAAATACAAAAGAATCCTCCTCAAGCTCAGCGGCGAATCGCTCATGGGCAAGCAGCAATTCGGTATCGATAATACGGTACTGAAGCAATATGCGCAGGACATTCGTAGCATTGTGGATGCAGGCGTTCAGGTCGCGATTGTGATCGGGGGAGGAAATATATTCCGCGGCATCCAGGCCGAGGATGGCGGGATGGATCGTGTGCAGGGCGATTACATGGGCATGCTCGCTACGATGATTAACAGCATGGCGTTGCAGGCCGCGCTGGAAAAGCTGAATATTCCAACCCGTCTCCAGTCGGCGATCGACATGAAACAGGTGGCTGAGCCATTTATCCGCCGCCGCGCAGTACGTCATCTTGAAAAAAATCGTGTGGTCATTTTCGGCGCCGGCACCGGCAATCCTTATTTTACCACCGATACAGCCGCATCCCTGCGCGCCATCGAAATTGAAGCGGACGTTGTATTAAAAGGCACCCGTGTTGACGGCATCTATACCGCTGATCCGGAAAAAGATGCCGCAGCGAAAAAATACGACACGATCACTTTCAACGAAGTGTATGAAAAAAGTCTGAACGTCATGGACATGACTGCCATCACACTTTGCAATGAAAATAAGCTTCCCATCATTGTGTTTGATATGAACAAGCCTGGTAATCTGAAACGCGTTGTGGTCGGGGAACAGGTCGGAACGCTGGTTGGCTTTTGAACTTCGCATCATTACGCACACTATAATTCTTTGTGTCTTTCCTTCGTGATCTTGGTGGCTTGGTGGCTATACCATCTTCGT
>DATDOQ010000047.1:0-4007 GCA_035293205.1 Bacteroidia bacterium | reverse complement strand
GCCAACGCGTGGTGGCTGCTTGTAACACTCACGTTGTTTTTTGTTGCCAGCACCACGTACATTATACCTTTTAATGCGTTGATGCCGGAAATGACGCGCACTTCCGACGAGCGGGTGCGGCTGGCCACTTTGCAGCAGGCTGGCTTTGTTGCAGGCATTGTGATCGCAGCATCAACGAATAATCTTGCCGCATGGTTGCAGGAAGAATTTCTGATCGCGGAAAAAATAAAATCGATCGAGCTTGCCATTGCGCTGCTCGCGGTTTGTGGCGGAATTTTTATGCTGATCCCGGTGTTGGTCATTGATGAACGAAAATTTTCATTGGCAAAACCATCACACCTTCCGCTACGGGAGGCCCTGCGCGCCACTACTGGCAACCGGAACTTTATTATTTACCTCGCCGCCGATTTTGCCTGGTACATGGCGCTATATATAATTATGAGCGGCTTACTCTTTTATGTCACCGTGCTGGTGCGCGAAAGTGAATCGCTTGGGCTTAAGCTGATGGGAACAATGGTTGGCATCTCGCTGCTTTTTTATCCTTTCATGTCTTATTTATCGAACCGGTTCGGAAAAAAGAAAATTGTGCTGTTCGCATTTTTTATTCTCGGATTTGTTTCCGCCGGCATTTATGGTTTGGGCGAATACCCGGTTTCCGGGCAAGTGCAGCTTTTTACGTTTGTTTGTCTTGCCGCGTTTCCCTTAGCTGCGCTTGGCATTTTACCGCCGGCAATCCTGGCAGGAATTGCGCGTGCGGACGCTGAGAAAACCGGAGAAAACCGCGAAGGGCTTTATTTTGCAGTGAAATATTTTGTTGTTAAGCTTGGCCAGACATTTGGTATCGCGGTTTTTGCCACGCTCACTTTGCTGGGTCAGAATGTGGGAGATGATTTTGGCTTGCGGCTGACCGGTGTAGTGGTGATGCTGCTGTGTTTTTCCGCGCTGGTGGTGTTTTCATTTTTTAAGGGAGAAAAGGGGTAGCTGAAAGCCCGTTTGATCCAACATTCTTCTGTTTTGAAAAAAATTGTTCAACATTAATTGTATTTGAAAAAAGAAACATGGCACATTTTTTTCCAGAGAAAATGAAATGATAAGTCATGAAAAAGGAAGAGAAGACTGAAAAGCTGGTGAGGCGTCCATCCCTTTCCAATCAAAAGCCGGAGCGCCGTACAGGAGGTAAACGCCCGAGGATCAGGAGAACGCCGGTTCCTATCGTGCCGGTTGTTACAGAAAATAAAAAGGAGGAAGAAGAATTTCCGGGATACCCGCATTACCCGGTTGTTGAGGATATCATGAATACACCAGAACAACGGATCGGGATCGATATCGAAAATCCTGAAAAGCCATTTGTGGAGCAGGATATGAATATTCCACCGGATGATCCAACGCAGGTACCGCCCGTATCGGACGAATTTGTTCCCGGAACGAAATCGGATGTGTCTGCTGAGGAAGCGATTGCGCTGGGTGATCCTGATAAAGACCTGGATGGAGGCGACGACGAATTTTTCCCTGGTGAGCTTCCGGAAGACGGGGTCGAAATTCCGGGTGCAGAACTGGATGATAAAGGTGAAGAAACCGGCAGTGAAGACGAGGAAAACAATTATTACAGTCTTGGAGGAGATAAACACGATAATAATTAAAATCTAAATCATCATGAAAAGAACAGCTACCGCGGTTTGGCGCGGACCAGTAAAATTCGGAAGCGGAATTGTAAGCACCGAAACAGGCGCGCTGAAAGAAGCCTCATATTCATGGCATTCGCGTTTCGCGGAAGGAACAGGAACAAATCCGGAAGAGCTGCTGGCCGCGGCGCACGCCGGATGTTTCAGCATGAAGCTGAGCGGACTTCTTACAGAAGCCGGGTTTCCACCCGATAAAATTGAGACTACAGCTGCGGTGGAAATGAAAGATAATCTCATTGTAGCTTCGCATCTTACCGTAAAAGCGGAAGTTCCGGGTGTCAGCGAGCATATTTTTCAGCAATCTGCGGAAGATGCAAAGCTGAATTGTCCCATGTCAAAAGCCCTCGCCATTGAAGTGACCTTGAAAGCGGAACTGGTCAGCACGCATGTAGAAACCTGATCAGGACGCGAAATCAATTTTATTTCTTAATCCATCATTTTCTGGGTAAAAAACTCTACGGTTTGCCGGGTGAATCATTTTATTCAGGCAGGGTCCTGATTTTATATCGGTTTTATTTTACAAAAACCTGACTTTGCCCTTCGTTTTTTAATTCAGGTGTTACTCTCCAGATCGTTATCGCGGATTTTTTTAATTAGGCATAGTTTTCTCAAGTAAAAGCTGATGGAAACGCCGCAATACAAATCGATTCTGAATGAAGCAGGCGCGCTTACCCGCTTTGCAGGAAGATTTTTCAGCGAAGCTTTCAGGCCGCGCTATGAGTTCCGCGAATTTCTTCGTCAATGTTTTTTTATCGGTTATAAATCGCTGGGCCTTGTTGCCATCACGACATTTATTATCGGACTGGTGATCACCATGCAATCGCGTCCGACACTGGTGGAGTTCGGCGCGGAAGCCTGGCTGCCACAGATGATCTCCGTTTCGCTGGTGCGGGAGATCGTTCCGGTGATTACGGCGCTGATCTGTGCCGGCAAGATCGGTTCAGGGATTGGCGCCGAGCTGGGATCGATGAAAGTAACCGACCAGATCGATGCTATGGAAGTTTCTGCCACCAATCCATTCAAATACCTTGTGGTGTCGCGCGTTTATGCAACCACAGTGATGGTTCCTTTCCTGATGATTTTGGGGTGCGCGGTTTCCCTGTATGGCGGATATCTCGGGGCCAGCATGCATGGCGGGCTCAGCTGGCGGTTATTCTGGCACCAGGTTTTCGATACCGTTGAGTACAGTGATATTTTTCCGGCGATCATTAAAACATTTGTTTTTGGTTTTGCCATCGGAATCGTTGGCTGTTATAAAGGATACTCTTCAGAGCGGGGCACGGAGGGCGTGGGATTGTCGGCCAACTCGGCTGTGGTGATATCCTCTCTTCTCGTTTTTATTATTGATTTAATTGCCGTGCAGTTCACTGACGTGCTTGGATTGAATTAAAATGGATCGTGGGAAAAAATCAATTGAGGCAGCGACGAATTTAGAACCTGCCGGTACAAAGGATCATGATCACGGGGACAAAAAAGCAGAAAATGCTCCCCGTGGACAAAGTTCTGAGCGGTTGGTACTCGAAATAGAAAAGCTCAGCCTGTCATTTGAAGAAAATGAAGTGTTGAAAGAATTTAATCTGACACTGGCAGAAGGTGAAAACCTTGCCGTTATAGGGAAGTCGGGATCGGGCAAATCTGTCCTCATCAAGTGTATTGTTGGCCTGATTAAACCGGACTCCGGAAAAATCGCTGTGTTTGGTAAAGACATTCTTGAGCTGGAAAGAGACGCGCTTGATGAGTTGCGGGTGAAAATCGGTTTTATGTTTCAGAGCGACGCCTTATACGATTCGATGACGATACGTGAAAATCTTCAATTTCCTTTGCGCAGGCGTTGTAAAGAAATGGAAGAAGAAGAGATGGATGAGCTGGTTGAAGAAACCCTCGACAGTGTAGGTTTAAAAAAGACCATTGACATGATGCCATCCGAACTTTCAGGTGGAATGAAAAAACGGATCGCGCTTGCTCGGACGTTAGTGCTGAAGCCAGATATTATTTTATATGATGAACCGACTTCTGGTCTCGATCCGATAACCACCAAAGAAATCAGCGATCTGATCGTGGAAGTGCAGGGGCGATACAAATCTTCTTCGGTAATTATTACACATGATCTGCGCAGCGCAAAAAAAGCTGCCGACCGTTTACTGATCATCGCAGATGGAAAAAATCATGCAACGGGCACGTATGAGGAGCTGGCCGCATCGGATGATAAAAAAGTAAAGGAGTTTTTCGAATGAAAAGTAAAAAACAGGAAGCATCAAAAAATGTGCGTGTCGGTCTTTTCGTCCTTGTCACGATTGCCGCGCTTGTTGCTGCCTTGTATTATAT
>DATDOQ010000046.1:0-3241 GCA_035293205.1 Bacteroidia bacterium | reverse complement strand
AAATCTGAAAAGCTCATGAGAAAAAATCATGGGCTTTTTTAATTTTAACGCTATGCAAAAACAGTTATCCAACGCCATCCTCATCGCTCGCTTCCAGGTGACTGACCTTCCGGAAAAACAGATCACACTGATCCGTAAGCTCCTCGCCGATTATGACAACCTGGCTGTCTTCGTATGTGTTTCACCATTGAAAGCGTCCAAAAATAACCCGCTGGATTTCCCAACACGTATGGAAATGCTGCTTCGTGAATTCCCCGGACTACGGACTTATGCTTTGAACGATATGCGGTCCGGCGAAAAATGGAGCAGGGCAGTGGACGAAAAAGTAAAAGAAATTTTCCCGGATAGGAATATTATGCTCTGTATCGAAGCTGGTTCAATAAAATATTCGGGGAAATTTCCTTCTCAAGAAGTTGAAAATTACAACACGCGCGCGGATGGAAAAGCAGATCTCGATACGGCGGTGGTTTCGCTCGCTGAATTTCGCCAGGGTGTTTTCTATGCTGTCGGAAGCCAATATGCGAAAGTTCAAGCGACTGTGGATATCGCAATTTTCGATGACGATAATGTGTTGCTCGGGCGGAAACCAGGCGAAGAAAAATTCCGCTTCATCGGCGGATTTTCAGATCCAACCGATCGCAGCTTTGAAGACGCCGCAAAAAGGGAAGCCAAAGAAGAAACCGGGCTGGATGTTGAGCAGGTGCGTTACCTCGGTTCAATTTTGGTGGATGACTGGCGGTTCAGGGAAGAAGAGGATAAGATCATGACGCTTTTTTTTGCAGCCGAAAAAGGAAAAGGCGCCTGCAAGGCAAACGACGATATCGAAGAACTAAAATGGTTCCCCAGGGCCGCATTAAATGAAAAGATCCTTGTAGAGGAACATATTCCCCTGTTAAGAATGCTCCGCTGACAAAAAACTACGTTCCACACTTTTGGCGAACATAGTTTTTTCGAAATTTCATGCAAATGTTTTACAGCAGCAGGATCAACAAAACAATAAGCAGCACCAGCGCTGCTCCGGACATATAAATTGCCCAGTGGCGTACCCAGGATCCTTTTTTTGATTCCTTTTCCTGCGTTGCCGGATCAGGACGTACTTCGTTATTCGTTGCATTCACAGGCTCAACCGGACTTTTTACCGGGATCTCCGTTAGCGCTCTATTTGCCACACACTTATCAGCCGCCATCAGCGCTTCAGGTGCGAACATCAAAGACAGACATGCTGTCATGATGCAAAGCATTGCCTTTTTCATGATCAATTTATTTAGAATTAATATTTACAGAAGAACAATCAGCAGTATGATGATCAGCAACAAAGCTGCGCCGGAAATATAAATCCAGGTATCGCGGGTCCAGTTGCTTTTCTGTGATTGCTTTTCGATTTTAACAGGATCAGGACTGACTGTTTTATTATTGACAGTAACCGGGTCAACAGGACTGTTAACAGGCATTTTCATTTCAGTTTTCACATTGCTATCAGCCGCACGAAGGCTTGCCGGTGTGAACATCAGTGACAAACTTGCTGTCAGGATGCAAAGCATTACCTTTTTCATGATCAATTTATTTTATGTGAATGGATTTTATAAAAGCATGATTAAAAGCAGGACTACAAGCAGCAGCAACACTACGCTTGAAAGAAAAATCAGGACACCGCGACCCCAGTTTCCCTGCTGCTGTGATTTCTTTTCGGCTTTCAAAGGATCAGGCCGCTCTGCTTTATTTTTATCAGAAACCGGATCAACGGGACTGTTTACCGGGATTTCCGTTTTCGTTTCGGTTTTTGCCGCGTTCATGTCAACCGCACGAAGGCTTTCCGGTAAAAACATCACCGACAGGCATGCTGCCATGACGTAAATTACTGCCTTTTTCATCTTTCACTATTTTAATTATTCCAGCGTTGATGTTTACGTGCAATAGGAGTGCCAGCCGCTCCGGAAGGAAAAAAACGGCTTATTCCCACCATAAAACGCGGAAGATGTGGAAATTCCTATACAGAAATGACGCCTGCGCGAAGCGGATTCAGCCGGGCAAGCCTTTTCGAAAAGAAGCGGTGATCAGCGCTGAAGAATGATCTTGCGGTTGCCTGTAAGGCTTCCTTTTAAATATACCCGGAGAAAATAAACACCCTGCGCAAGCGCTTCTCCCTGCACCGGGACATTTTGACTTTCGGGATAAATTGTTTGCACCGTTCTTCCCGTAAGATCACAAATTTCTAAACGCGCTGATTGCGGATCAATGTTGTCTCCAAGTACAACCATTGCCGTAGTTGAGAAAGGGTTGGGTGAGATTGTAAAGCTGTTTTGCGGATCGGTTTCCTCCAAGCCGACTGCGATTACCATGATTTCTTCTGTAGTTGTATCGGATGAGGCACAGTTGCTCACCACGAGCGTTACCGTGTACGTACCGGTGGCAGTATACGTATGTTGCGGGCTCTGGAGATTTGAGGTTGTCATGTCCCCGAAATTCCAATACCACATGGATGGACCTGATGATGACAGATCCGTAAACTGTACCGGTGAATTGATCACAGGCGCTGCAGGTGAAAAAGTAAATGCGGCTGCAGGCGCAGGACCGGAAGGCGTTGAGGTAAAAGTGGCCGCAAAGCCTGGCAATGTTACTGATAAGTCTGTGTTGATCAAAAGAAAGAGCTGACCCGAACCTGAATTGATGGTGGGTGGGACCACGTTGCCTGTAAAGAAGCCAACCATAGGTGCAGCTGTGCTGTTTCCATCGTAAACGTACAGATAGTCAAAATAGTCTTCAAGATCAAATGACGAAAATGAAAGCGAAAGATTGGTGCCGCATGGATCGATGAGGAAAGAGCAGTATTCATTATCCTGGTAATTACCTGCTGGCCCGCCGGAGTCATAGATCGATCCTGTAGCAGAGGTCATGGTGGTCGCCTGACAGATATTTGCTGAATTAACCACCTGTATATAAGAAGTCTGGGTGATCGCATCAGATCCAAAACCATTTGTAACGCTTAACGTAACCGGGTATATTCCCGGAATGTTGTATTGAATAGCAACCGGATTTTGTGTGGATGAAATTCCCGGGTTAGCCCCATTGAAAGTCCAGCTCCAGGAAGCGGGCGCATTTTGGGACAGATCGTAGAAATTTACGTATCCACCTGCCGGCACCATCTGCACATCTGAAGTAAAATTCGCGACCGGCGGAAGCGTGTTCGGTATAAAATAAATCATGTAATCTTCCACTTGTCCTTTAACCGGGATATGGCAAC
>DATDOQ010000045.1:0-4830 GCA_035293205.1 Bacteroidia bacterium | reverse complement strand
GTCCAAAGTATTTTTAGCAAGTATGGATTCGAGAAACGGTAACGGGAATTATTTTGATTCAACGAGCCTGTTTGAATTTTTCTGGCGCTGGCGAAAACCCCTATTCATCATAGGTGTATCTGCGGCTGTGCTTTCCGCGGTCATTTCATTCATCATTCCGGAAAAGTTTAAGTCAACGGTCATTATGTTCCCGGTGCAATCGAATTCGATTTCAAAGGCTTTATTGACCGAAGACTTATCAGGCAAAAATGATGTGCTTCAGTTCGGGGATGAAGAGCAGGCGGAACAGATGCTGCAGATTCTCAGCTCCGACGAGATCCGGAAGCGGATATGCGACAAGTACCAACTGATGCGGCATTACCGAATTGATCCGACCGACAAATACAAGTTCACGCGATTGTATGAAATGTACAATGAGAACATCAGCTTCCGCCGAACGGAATTCATGTCAGTGAAAATCGAAGTGCTCGATGAAGACCCTGGCAAAGCTGCTGACATGGCAAATGATATTGCCTCGCTTCTTGACTCCACCAAAACGCGCATGCAGCATGACCGTGCAAAGCAGGCTTTTTCTATTGTACAGGCTGAGTTTAACGGCAAAGCGCGTGACGTGGCAACAATGACGGATTCGCTCGCAAGGTTGAATGAGCTGGGCATGTATGATTATGAATCACAGTCGGAAGTAACAAGCCAGCAATATGCGATTGCTTTGTCAAAAGGAGACGAGCGCGCGATCCAGCGCCTGGCCGACCAGATGAAAATCATTGCGAAATACGGCAGCCTCTATATGTCTATCCGCGAAAATCTTTATATCCAGCGTGAGCAGCTGAACCTTTTGAAGAAAAAATATGAAGAAGCGAAAGTGGATGCAGAACAATCCCTGACTTTCCGGTTCATTGTCAACCGGGCTTTCCCGGCGGAAAGAAAATCCTATCCGGTACGCTGGTTGATTGTATCTGTGAGCACCGTTACTTCACTTGTCCTTGGCGTTCTGCTGTTGATTCTTTTTGATAATATTCGCAATATACGTAAACGCACTGCCTCATAACGCATATGACCCGATTTGAAAATATGGATATTTTTCAGCTGGCACTTCGGCGAAAGTGGACACTCGCGGGTGTAGTTTTGCTTGCTGCAGTTCTTGGTTATGTTTTTTCCGGACCGGCTTTTATCCGTCCGAAATACAAGTCAACGGCTGTCGTTTATCCGGTGAATATCATTCCGTACTCAATGGAATCACCGACCGAGCAGCTGCTTCAGCTTTTTCATTCTGCGGACGTGCGGCAAATGATGATCATGAAATTTGATCTTGGAAAACACTATGGCCTCGATACGGGCGCTGCAAACGGCAAAACCAAATTGCATTTGCTTTTTGAAGAAAATGTGCATGTGCGTAAAACGGAATTTGAGTCCATTAAAATTGACATCTATGATGAGGATCCGGCAACGGCATGTATCATGGTCAATGGATTGATCGACTGCGCCAACCTGAAAGCGCGCCGGTTACAGCGGGAGAAAACGAAGGAAGTGGTGAAAATATTTTATGATCAGCTTGAATTCAAGCAGCGGCAGATTGATTCGCTGGAAAGAATTATGGGCGAGCTGCGTGTGCGTTACGGACTGCTTGATTATAAAGAACAATCAAAGGAAGCGACAAAATCGTACCTGAAGCTCGTCAGCGATGGCGCTTCCAAAGACAGACTGCGCACGGTAGACTCGGTGATCAATAACCTCCGGAGAAAAGGAGGCAACCTGGTTGCGGTTGGGGATCAGCTTAAGGGGCTGCGGGATTCCTACAATGACCTCCGGCAGCAGTATGATATTTCTCTCAGTGACCTGACGAAAGAACTAACCTATTCGAACGTGGCAGCGCGTCCTTATGTGGCGGATTCAAAATCTTATCCTGTTCGTTCACTGATCGTGCTGGTGTGCGCGATTTCAATGCTGATGCTTGGACTGATCCTTCTCCTGATCCTGGAACGCTGGAACAACCGGAATGAAAAAGCTTCTGACGTTTAAAATTCCGGGATACTGGTGGGTAATTGTCGCCAGTCTTCTCTTTATTGCGGCAAATACTTTTTGCATTGCGAATGAGTTTTACTGGCTCAACCTGTTACCGCCGGCGCTGCTCATCATCGTTCTTGCCCTGATCGCGCTTGATAAGCTGGTTCTGTTCTGTGTTTTTCTCACTCCTTTGTCTGTCAATCTAGCCAGCCAGGATTTCAGGCTGGGCTTAAGCCTCCCGGTTGAACCAATTCTTGCGGGTATTCTTTTCCTTTTTATCCTCCGTCTGCTTTATGAGGGCGCTATTGACAGACGTCTTTTACGACACCCGGTAACTATCGCGATACTTTTAAATACGTGCTGGATTTTTATCACCTGCATCACCAGCGAGCTTCCCGAAATTTCTTTCAAGTTCCTGATCGCGCGGTTGTGGTTTATCGTACCGTTCTATTTCATCGGGGTGATGATGTTCCGGGATATTAAGAATGTACGCCGGTTTATCTGGCTGTATATTATCCCGCTTACGTTCGTCATCGGCTTTACTATTTTCATTCACGCGAAATTCTCGTTTAACGAGGATGCAGCCCATTGGGCCATGTCGCCGTTTTATAATGATCATACAGCGTATGGCGCAGCGCTTTCCATGTTCTACCCGCTGCTGTTCGCGTTTGCCTTCAGTAAAAGATATTCAAACAATATCCGGATCATTTCAGTTATTCTGCTCATCGTTTTTTCAATCGCATTGTTGCTTTCCTATACGCGCGCCGCATGGGTGAGCCTGATCGCGGCCTTCCTCTTACTGCTGGTTTTCCTGCTCCGCATCCGTTTTCGCTGGCTGTTGATCATCGCCGTAATCAGCGGATTTTTTCTTTATGTTTCCTGGACTACCTTCATGATGCAGCTGGAGCAGAATACACAGGACACATCCACCGACCTCGAACAGCATTTACAATCGATTTCAAATATTTCAACCGATGCCTCTAACCTGGAAAGGATCAACCGGTGGAATTCTGCTTTCCGCATGTTCCGCGAGCGGCCGGTTTTTGGCTGGGGTCCGGGAACCTACTCTTTTCTCTATGCCCCTTTCCAGCTTTCAGGTGAAAAAACAATTATCAGCACGAATGCAGGAGACCTGGGAAATGCGCACAGTGAATACATCGGGCCGCTTTGTGAGTCGGGCGTGCTGGGTTCCGCTACATTTTTTATAATTGTTTGCACGATCGTTTGGACCGGTTGGCGGCTCTATTATAAATTACCGAAAGGTTCCACGCGCGGACTTTTACTGGCTGTGTTGTTAGGTATTTTCACTTACATGGTGCATGGTCTGATGAACAACTTTCTCGATACGGATAAAGCTTCCGTTCCATTCTGGGGTTTCGCCGCCATATTGGTCGCGGCGGATATCTTTTATGATGGCAAAAAAGAGGAGACGCCGGATATTCCACCCGAAGCGTCTGGTGAATCAGCATAAATAGTTGAATGAAAAATCCGGTTAGAAATCCTGTTACAAAAGCCGGCAGGTAACCAGCGCAATATCGTCGATATATGGCCGTTCACCTTTATGCTCATTCACACTGGCGAGAATCTGCGCGTTCAGCTCTTTTGGGGTGAGTTGTCTGTGCTTTAAGGCAATCTGCTGAAGACGCTGAATGCCGAAATCTTCATCATTTTCATTGGAAGTTTCAACCAGGCCGTCGGTGTAGCACAGCAAAAGCGCGCCATGCGCAATATTTATTATTCCTTCGCGCACCTTCATCAACTCGTCAAACATCCCCAGGCCCGTGCAACCTACCGTCAGCAGGTTTGCGCCATCGTCATCAATGACCAGCGGCGGATTATGACCAGCGTTGATGTAATGAAGCACGCGGGTTACGGTATTGTATTTCGCAATGAAAATGGTGATGAATTTTTCTCCTTTTGAATTTTCACTGACTTTCCTGTTGAGCTCGCGGATCAGTTCTGGCAAGTCGGGAATGTGATGCAGGAGAATGCGCAGGCTCGCCTGGAAATTCGACATGAGCAGTGCTGCCGGAACGCCTTTCCCGGATACATCCGCAACGCAGATCGCCACTTCATTCTCATTGATCTGGATAAAATCGTAATAATCTCCGCCGACCTGCTGGTGGGGAAGGTAGACAGCATCCATATCCAGGTTTTCGTTGTGCGGCAATTTTTCCGGAAACAACATGCGCTGAACTTCCCAGGCAAGTTCCAACTCCCGGTGCATCGCGGCGCGGCGGATATTTTCCTTGAAAAGTTTTTTATTTTCAATCGCAACAACAATGATGTTTGTTAATGTCTGCACAAATGGAAGATGTTTGATCGCCGCGCTCATGCCGCTTTCATCTTCATTCAGATCACCGATGAGCACATAGGCCAGCGGAACCGATTTATGAAAAACCGGAATGGCGATTTCAAATGATTTGTGCAAGTGATCATCTTTGCCGGTGGCAATATCAATCGTCGAAATTTCCTGGACAGCGCGGAATTCCCTTTCCACATCAATATGGGTCACCTCATCACCGACGCCATAACTCAGCACGCATTTCCACTTGGTTCCTTCATTGCTGAACAGGACCAGCTTGCCGATATTCAGCTTATCGCGGATAATGTTTTCATATAATGTCAGAAGATCGCCGGTGGAATAATTGCTGTTGATCGCCTTCGTTACATCCAGCAAAGCATTCAGCTTAAAATCTTTTATGCGCGGCTGACGGCTCTTGCCTTCGGATGGTAGGATTGACATTATGCTTGTAATTTATAAAAAGATTTTTTCAGTTTGAATCAACAGCCTATAATTTCTGACCTGGAGGTTTTTTCGAACCG
>DATDOQ010000044.1:0-3725 GCA_035293205.1 Bacteroidia bacterium | reverse complement strand
CGCGCAGCGGGTCGCCATGATGCGCAAAGGGATTGATCCCAGCAATGAGCTTCCCGTCGAAGAATTTTCAGGCGCGGATATACATTTCACTGCCTCGCTGGAAGATCTATGTGAAGCGCGTTTTTTTATCATTGCAGTTCCAACACCTATTGATGAGCATAATCTCCCTGATCTTTCACCACTGATCGCAGCGTCCGAAGCCGTCGGAAAATGTTTGAAGAAAGGTGACTATGTGGTGTATGAGTCAACCGTTTATCCGGGTTGCACGGAAGAAGATTGTGTGCCGGTTCTTGAGCAGGAATCAAAGTTGAAATTCAAAAAGGATTTTAAAGTCGGTTATTCTCCGGAACGAATCAACCCGGGCGACCGTGAACATACGATCACGAAAATTCTTAAGGTTGTTTCCGGGTGTGATGACGAAAGTCTTGATGAGATTTCAAAAGTTTATGAATTAATTGTTGAGCCGGGAACGCACCGCGCGCCGTCAATAAAAGTAGCGGAAGCCGCAAAAATTATCGAGAACACGCAGCGGGATGTCAACATTGCGCTGATGAACGAGCTTTCTATTATTTTCGGACGCATGGGCATTAATACCTATGATGTGCTGGAAGCCGCCGGGACAAAATGGAATTTTCTGAAATTTTCTCCGGGACTTGTCGGCGGTCATTGCATCGGTGTTGATCCTTATTATTTAACGCATAAGGCGGAATCACTCGGCTATCATTCGCGCGTGATCAATTCCGGCAGGTATGTAAATGATTCGATGGGATTTTATGTAGCGAAAACTACCGTGAAAAAAATTATCGCTTCCGGGAAAAATCTGTCAAACACAAAAGTGCTCGTCATGGGCGCTACTTTCAAAGAGAATGTCAGCGACATCCGCAATTCCAAAGTTGCTGACATTGTAAAAGAATTGCAGTCATTTGGACTGGTGGTTCACGTTACCGATCCGCATGCCGACAGTGATGAAATGAAGCATGAATATGGCTTCGGACTGGACAAAGTCGGCAAAGGTTATGATGGCGTTATCGTCGCGGTAAACCATAAGGAATATGTGAAGCTGGACGAAAAATATTTCACCTCCATCCTTTCCAAAGACGGTGTGCTGGTGGATGTAAAGGGCATTTACCGTGGGAAAATTAGAAAGCTGTCGTATTGGAGTCTCTAGCCAGCGCGTGTGCCTGCGCACTTTTGTAGTTTGTAGCCTACCTATGGAAACGGACAATAAGTAGTATTTTAGCGCATAAATATTCTTCCCATAAATTGAACAGCAAATTCGTATTAATAACCGGTGGCGCCGGATTTATCGGCTCGCATGTTGTGCGCCGGTTCGTCGTTGATTACCCGGATTACCATATTGTGAACCTGGATGCATTGACCTATGCAGGCAATCTTACTAACCTGAAGGATGTAGAGGATCGGCCGAATTATACCTTTGTAAAAGGTGATATTTGTGACACCGGGTTTTTGGAAAAGCTTTTTAATACCTACGATTTTTCATATATCATTCACCTTGCCGCCGAATCGCATGTGGACCGTTCCATTTCCAACCCGGTTGATTTTGTGCTTACGAATGTGGTGGGAACGGTGAACCTTTTGAATGCAGCGAAAAATCACTGGCAGGGAAAAACGGAAAACAAAAGATTTTATCACGTTTCCACCGACGAAGTGTACGGCACGCTTGGCGAAAAAGGTTATTTCACTGAAGAAACCTGTTATGATCCGCATTCACCCTACTCAGCCTCAAAAGCAGCTTCAGACCATTTTGTAAGGGCTTATCACGATACCTACGGTTTGCCCATTGTGATATCCAATTGTTCCAATAATTATGGCTCTCATCATTTTCCCGAAAAACTGATCCCGCTTGCGATCAATAACATTAGAAACAACAAGCCGGTTCCTGTTTATGGAAAAGGCGAAAATGTGCGCGACTGGCTGTGGGTTGTTGATCATGCCCGCGCGATCGATGTGATCCTGCACAAAGGGAAAAACGGTCAAACATACAATATCGGCGGTCACAACGAATGGAAAAACATTGACCTTATCCGTTTGCTTTGCCGCATCATGGATAAAAAGCTTGGCCGTCCGCCGGAAGAATCTGAAAAGCTGATCACGTTTGTAAAAGACCGCGCCGGCCATGATCTGCGTTAAGCGATCGATGCATCGAAGCTGAAAAAGGAATTAGGCTGGACACCCAGTGTGACTTTTGAAGAAGGCCTTGAAAAAACAGTTGACTGGTACCTTGAAAACCAGGACTGGCTCGACAACGTTACTTCGGGAGATTACCACAAATATTACGAGAAACAGTATATAAAGCGTTGAAATACCATTCGGAACCGCTTTCAGATTATCGTTTCCTCGTAACCGGAGGCGCGGGTTTTATTGGCTCTCATCTTGTGGAATATTTGCTGAACAATGGCGCGAAGGAAGTGCGTGTGCTCGATAATCTGGCGACCGGGTTTCTTGAAAACATCAATGATTTTTCCGGGCAACGGAATTTTAGTTTTCTGAATGGTTCCATCACTAATCCGGCGAAATGCAGGGAAGCCTGCGCGGGGATTGATTTTGTTTTGCATCATGCGGCTTTGGGTTCTGTTCCGCGTTCCATCGACGATCCAGTTTCCACGCACCTTGTAAACGCAACCGGTTTTCTGCACATGCTGATTGCCGCGCGCGATGCAGCAGTGAAACGTTTTATTTACGCTTCATCTTCTTCCGTATATGGCAACAACACCGATATGGCAAAAAAAGAAGAGCGAACCGGAAAAGCGCTTTCACCGTATGCAGTCACTAAAGCGCTCAATGAACAATACGCGCTTGTTTTTTCACAAGTGTATGGAATGGTGACTGTCGGATTACGTTATTTTAATATTTTCGGTCCGCGTCAGAATCCTTCCGGTGAATATGCAGCCGCCATTCCTCTTTTCATTGAAGGATTACTGAATAAAAAGCCGGTTTATATTAATGGCGATGGTGAACAATCGCGCGATTTTACATTTGTTTCCAATGCCGTGCAGGCGAATATGCGCGCGATTTTAGCGCCTGCTGAAAAAGTTAATGGCGAAGTTTTTAATATTGCCGCAGGAAATTCGATTTCTATTAATAAAGTGTTTGCAACACTTCGTGATTTGATTGGTTCTGCACAGCAACCCATTTACCGCGCCCCCCGGAAAGGAGAGCTTCGTGAATCCCTGGCAGATATTTCAAAGGCTGCAGACATGCTCGGTTATAAGCCTGAAATTTTTGCGGAAGAAGGCTTGAAGAAAACACTGGGGTGGTTTAAGCGTTGATTATCCGCTTACCTGAATTTTTCCACACACGTTGATAAATATTGGATACCAATCTGTCTAATCTGAGAAATCTGTGGCATATTTTTGCTCTCCATTTTAATTGACTATGTTCACAAATACTGAAAAACTCAATATCCGTAAAATAGCCGTTGAACTCGGCATTTCTGCCGGCCAGGTTGAATCCACGGTCGTTTTGCTCGACGAAGGAGCAACCATTCCTTTTATTTCCCGCTACCGGAAAGAAATGACCGGATCGCTTGACGAGGTGCAGGTGGCACAGGTGCGCGACCGCATGGATGCATTGCGTACGCTGGAGAAACGGCGCGTTTTCATTCTTGAAACGATTGAAGGGCAGGGGAAAATGACGGAAGAGCTGCGCAATAATATTTTAAAGGCAGATTCTCTTATCCAACTGGAAGATCTTTACCTGCCCTA
>DATDOQ010000043.1:0-5837 GCA_035293205.1 Bacteroidia bacterium | reverse complement strand
GGGCGAATTGGGGGAAGCTGGTTTTCCTCCGGCGCCGGACTGGCCGTAGCGGCGGGATTGGCATTTCTACAATTTCCATTGATGTACAGTCAGCTCGCGCGCCCTTACGCGCCCGGTCTTTTTTTTACCATGGGCTGCGCCTGGTTTTGGTCACAATGGATCTTTGGCGATCACCCGCGCAGAAAAGATTTACTTTATTTTATTTTATTCGCAACCGGCGCCGTGTACAGCCATTATTTCAGCTTGCTGATGGCGGGATTAATTGGAATTCTTGGATTATTTTTCCTGCGCGGAAAACCCTGGAAAAATTATTTGGTCGCATGTTTCCTTATACTGCTGTTGTTTCTGCCCTACACAGGAATTTTTATTTACCAGTTAACAGCCGGGGGCGTGGGTGGTCCTGGCGGATGGCTGGGAAAACCCACGCCGGCATTTTTTGGGAGCCACCTGTGGTTCATTTTCGATGCCTCGCGAATCATTCTTTATGGATCAATGCTCCTCGCTTTCGCCTGCCTTGTTTTTTTCTTTCGCAGACCGGGGAAATTTCATGCGCTTTGCCTGCTATTATGGGCGATACCATTGCTTACCGGTTATTTTTATTCAATAAAATTTAACCCGGTGCTGCAGCATTCGGTGCTACTTTTTTCATTTCCTTTTCTTTTGCTTTTTCTTTTCAGCTGGATCCCGGCAATCGAAAAATTCAGGTTCGCGCCGCTGCTGCCGCTGGGTTATGCCTTCGCGCTTGCCGCTTTTGTCCTGGTTTACCGTCCTTACCGGCTGACCAATCATTTCGGGCGGTTAAAAGAAATTGCCGCCATCGCAATTGAAACAGAGAAAAATTATGGAAAGACAAATGTGGCCTGCGCGTTCAGCGTGGATTATCCTTTTTATGTCGGTTATTATTTCGATCGTCTGAACTACCAGCCTTCACAGGTTTTATCAACGGTAAACAATGGCTGGGATGAGCTGGCCCCTTTCCGCAAGCTGGTTGAAAATGCGAAAGGTGATTATTTCGTGTATGGCTGGAGTACCCGTTTTTCTCCGCTGGAAGCGACTGAAATAATTCGCGAAAAATATCCGTATTTGCTTGAACAGAAATACTGGTTCAATTCGGCAGTCTTCGTGTTTGGAAAAAATATTCCAGCGCGCAAAGCAGCGCTTCCGCAGCCCTTGTTGTTCGCATCACTGAATAATTATGGTTCGCCTGCGTCATTATTCACCACACAATTTGTTTCGAAAAATGCCCTGCAGTGGTCAGTTCCATGCAAACCCTGGACGGATGATTTTGCCTGGAAGCCCTCCATGGAAAAAAATGAGCTGCTCGGCAGCGTTTGCCGCTTCAGCTCGGAAGCCCGGATTCCTGTTCGCGATGTAGTGCAGCATCCGGATCATGAAATTTATCTGGCGAGCCGGGTAAAATTTGCGGACAAAGCCGGCAAGATCCGGCTCGTCATCGAATTTGAGCGCGACGGGAAACAATTATATTACAACAGCATTGATTCCAAAACGCAGGTTGATGCGGAAAAATTCAATACGTGGCAAATGGTTTATTTTGGAATTCGTTTACCGGCAGATCTGAGAAGCAGCGATATGCTGCATGTGTATATTTATACGCCTGATGGCAAGCCGGCGCTGGTGGATTTTATTCATTTGCGTTCGACGCCGGGACATACGGGTTTGTATGGCGTACGGGTGCCTTTTATCTAGTTGGACGCATTAAGGCCACGAAGCGTCATTTGTTTATTCTAACTTATTTGGTGCCTTATCTTCGTGTGCTTTTTTGTGTCTTAGTGGCTATCATCTTTGTGTTCTTTATTGAGTAAACATTGAATGAGCATTAACTCGTATTTTCGCAGCATGGATCATCGCATCGCGGTTATTGGTGGCGGAAGCTGGGCAACGGCAATAATAAAAATGCTTTGCGCGAATCTTCCTCCCGGTGCAAAAATTCATTGGTGGATACGGAATGCGGCAACCGTAGATTTCATCCGGAAATTCAGGCACAATCCCAATTACCTGAGTTCTGTTGAACTACACACGGATCAGCTCGAAATGAACAATAACATTTCCGAAGTTGTTGCTGCAGCTGATCTGATCCTGCTCGCTGTGCCGGCGGCATTTCTTGCCGATTCGCTGACCGGGCTTACCAAAGACTCCTTCAAAGACAAAATTATTTTTTCCGCGATCAAGGGAATTGTGCCCGGACCAAACCTGATCGTCGGTGAGTATTTTAACCAGGAATATGGCATTCCCTACAGCCACATCGGCGTGATTGCCGGTCCATGCCACGCGGAAGAAGTCGCGCTGGAAAAATTATCGTATCTCACCGTCGCATCACAATCCCAGGAACTTGCAAAACTGGTTGCGGGTAAAATTGCCACGAGGTACATCCGCACTTCTGTTTCAGATGATATTTACGGAACAGAATACGCCGCGGTTTTAAAAAATGTGTTTGCCATTGCGAGTGGAATTTGCCACGGCCTTGGTTACGGCGATAATTTCCAGGCGGTTTTAATTTCCAATGCGATCCAGGAAATTTCGCGTTTTGTGGATGCGGTGCACCCGATCGATCGCGACATCAAAAGCAGCGCGTATCTCGGCGATTTAATGGTAACTGCCTATTCACAATTCAGCCGCAACCGGATGTTCGGCGCAATGATCGGAAAAGGGTATTCGGTGAAAATGGCACAGCTGGAAATGAACATGGTGGCGGAAGGATATTACGCGGTAAAATGTATCAAAGAAATCAACGCGCGATACAATGTTGATATGCCCATCACCGATGCGGTTTACCATGTGCTGTATGAAAAGATTTCGCCTGCGATCGAAATAAAATTGCTGACGGATAAGCTTCAATAGTTAATGGGCAGTAGTCAGTAGTCAGTAGTCATTGGGACGTTTAATACTACGTTAATCTTACCACTCACCCCCTAATGACTAATGACTACTGACCCTTTCTTATGAGGTATTTCCTTTTATCACATTTCTTCTTCCTGCTCATGGCCGTTTTCGCGGTTGTGTTTTCAGAAGAGCGTTTCCAGGCGGACGGGGCATATTATCTTTTTAAAGTAATTAATTATGAAACATTCCAGGTTGAGCATCAGCGATTCATTCTGATCTTTTCCCAGGTGCTGCCGCTGATCGGTGTAAAACTCGGACTGACGCTGAAAACCATTTTTATACTTAATTCCATCAGCAATGTTTTATTCTTTTATCTGGTGTTCTGTTATTTGGTTTATTATCTGCGCGACAAAACCGGTGGAATTGCTGTCGTTCTTTTCCAGGTTATGGGTGTCTTGCATCTCCAGTTTACACCCATGTACGAGATTTGGTATGGAACGGCGTTGCTTGTCCCGCTACGCTCTCACCTTGTTTGCCAGCGTTATCATAAAATAAAAGACCTGGTCCTGCTTGCAGCTTTTCTCATTACTGTTTTGTTCAGTCATCCGCTGCTGGTCATAGCCGTGGTTTTTATTTTTCTGCTGGATTCAGTAGAAAATAAAAAAACGGAATTAAAAACAGCGCTGGTGCTTGTGTTTGCACTGGTCATCTGGTATTTGACCAAAAAATTATTGCTCAGCGATTATGAGGCCGGAAAAATGTCGATGCTCAGCCAGGAAGGCCAGTCGGCAGAACGATTGCTGAGCGGCGCGTATTACCTGAAGCTGGCGAAATTCCTTTTTACATATTATACGATTCCTATATTAATATTTTTCGTGTTGTTTTTTATTTACCTGGCAAAAAAAGAAAAGCTCAAATTCCTGTTGGTTGGTTTTTTCTTTCTGGGACATATTTTCCTGGTGAACTACACACATCAGACGGAAGATACGATCAGTCCCTATTTTGAGCGCCTGTACATGCCGCTGCTGCCGGTAGTTTTTTTTCCCTTCCTCTATGATCTGTGGACACAAGCGGTTTTCCGGAACACAATTGGAGCCCTGGTGCTGATCGCGGCTGTTGGCTGGCGTATGGGACGGTTTATTGATACGGGACTCGATTATAAAAAACGTACCACGCTCGTGGAAGAAGCCATTGAAAAAGCACGCCGCATGCCTGGAAGCAAATTTCAGCTCAACCCGGTTGATTCCAGGTACTGCATGAACTGGGTGGATTGGTCGCTGGCCATGGAATCGCAGCTTCGTTCAGCAGCAAGGGACGCGGAAAGAACGATCGCGATATCTACCTGGGAGGATTTCGAAATAAAAAACAACCGCGCCAAATTAAATGCAGACACTTCGATTTATATGATGCGCTGTTTCGAAATAATTTCTGACGAAAGTGTGAATCCGCGCTATTTTCATATTCAACATGGAAGATATGTGTTGCTGAAAAAAGTATGCCGTTGAAATTGAAGAAAGAAACTGCATTTGACCCTCACAGCTAAGGCGTGAAATGAATAGGCCACGGATTACGCGAATTACGCGAATTAGTCTTTAACTCTGATTATTGCACCTCATATAATTATGTTGTGAAAATCAGAATCAGGAATTTTCTAATAAAAAAATCCCCAAGAAATATTCCGGGATATAATATGGATATTAATAAAATTAATTTTTTATAAACCGAATAAAACAGCTGTTGTTTTCATCTTCGATCCGTATAAAATAGACACCGCTGGCAAGCGAAGCAACGTCCAGTTCCACGAGTTTTCCTGTAACACCAGATTGTTCGAGTAAACGTTTTCCGCTCAGATCAAAAAGTATAATACGGCCGCCGCTGATTTCAGACGTGAATTGAATATTCAACACATCTCCTGCCGGTACAGGATAAACTCCCGCGATAAGACTCTGTATGTCCGCAGTCGTTGTCGAAATAATCATAATGGTGGTGCAGCTCGAATCTGTGTTTCCGCAGGTGTCGGTTACTGTAAGGCATACGGTGTAAGTGCCGGGGGCGGAATAGCCATGCACCGGGCTGGGTGAAGTGGCTGTGTTTCCATCACCAAAATCCCATTCCCACGACTCAATATTACCGGTCGCCTGGTCTGTAAATGTTACCGTATCACCCATCGTGGATTCTGTGAAAGTGGCCACCGGTTCATCGCAGACATAAATGGTTTCACAAATCATGTCGTTTCCGCACGGAGAAGCAACCGTCTGGCAGACCGTATAAGTTCCTGCAGTAGCATACGTATGTGTTGGATTCGCCGTTGCATCCGTCTGCATGTCGCCGAAATCCCAGAGATAAGTTGCAACCGGCGGTGTAGAATTATCAGTAAATGTTGCAGTGAGCGGTCCGCTGTTCGCCCATGTAAACCCGGCGGTCGGAACCGTTGGATAATTATTAATAGTCGCGCGGATCAGAAAATCCTGCTGGCCGTTGGAACGGTAAGGAGACCAGATGCTGGTAATGATCTCGTAATTGCGGTAAGAATGCGGCTGATCGAATTCATAACCGATGAAGATCTGCGGACCGCCCTGTAGCCATGCGACATAAAATCCGCCCGAAGCAATAGTGAGTGGTGTTTGCAGCGTTACAGTTGACCATGCGCTGGATGCCGGAGCAAGAATCAGCGAATCATAAAGCAATGTTCCCGCGGTGCCACCCGGACCATCGTCATCATAGATCGCCGCGGTGTAATTATTACTCAGGTTATTATCAATAAAAAACTGCAGGCTGACGATATCGTATGGAAAAACGGGTGGCGCGTAATAAACGCCAACACCTTCATCACCAATACCGCCTGTCCAGGCAATTCCTCCGTCGGAACCGCCGGCCACATAACTCAGCTGCATGGTTGGCGCGCAGGCATCCACCACATCCAACTCTGTGATGTTCGTGTTATTGGCAGGGTTGTCATCCTGAGAACAAGTAACGGTTGTTTCAAAAACATACTG
>DATDOQ010000042.1:0-3366 GCA_035293205.1 Bacteroidia bacterium | reverse complement strand
TCATGGCACCCAGCATAATGATAACCACGGAGGAAATTTGGAGGTATGCACGGGGGTACACGGAGTAACGTGCTTTAATATGGAACGCTTAATTTTAAAATCTTTCAATCTTTCAATCTTTCCATTTTATGGAATTTCCCGTTAACTTGCATCCTACTATTAAAGTTTCTCTGTATGCCTCAGGAATCCGAAACATTGCGTGCCGGCGATAACAGACTAGCCAAAGCGCTGGTCGCGACGTTTGTCGTTTTTTCCGCTTTCCTGTATTGGCGGTTCTACCACAATGAAGCGCAGGCGGAACCCATGCTGCTGATCGACAAAGGCAGCTCTTACGAAAAAGAATGGCAACGCGTCGATTCACTCCAGGGGAAAGGACTTTATAAATCCGCGTACGATTTAAGCAACCAGATTTATGCGCGCGCCAAAAAAGAAGATAATTCTGCCCAGGTGGTAAAGGCGTTGATCCACCGTTTCAAATTCGCGGGAGCCTACCAGGAAAACAGCCAGGATAATGCTATCTACGATCTTCAGAAAGAGCTCGCCACGTCAAAGTATCCATTGTCGCCCGTCATTCATTCCATGCTCGGCGAACTTTATTGGCAGTATTATGAAAATTACCGCTGGCAATTCCAGGAACGCAGTCAGACTGTTGGGTTCAAAAATGATTCGATCAATACCTGGGATGTGCAGCAACTCGTAAGTGCCGCGGCGAAAGAATATCAAGTGTCGCTTTTGCAAAAAGACAGCTTGCAGCGCACCGATCCTTCCATCTACGAAGCGGTCATTATAGAAGGCACTGCGGAAAAAGAGCTTCGGCCTACACTCTATGATTTTCTCGCTCACAGCGCGATTGATTTTTTCTCCGGCGAAGAACCTTCTGTAACACGCCCTGCAGACAAATTTGAAATTGATGACCCACGCTATTTCAGCAGCGCTAAAAAATTCATAAAGCTTTCGCTTGCCACCGACGATTCGTTGTCGTTCCGGTTTTATGCGCTGGTAAATCTGCAGGAGCTGGTTGCATTTCATCTCAATGATAAATCGCCGGACGCACTCGTTGATGCGGATCTGAAAAGGCTGCAATTCGTTTACAGGAATTCAGTGCTTCCGGAAAAAGACAGCCTGTATGAAGCAGGACTGAAACAACTGGCTGCAAATTATCCCGAAAGTGAGATCACCGCCGATGTTTTTTACCAGCTGGCTGTTTTGTACAATACCCAGGGGGAAAGCTCAAAGCCCGGGCGCGATGATAAATTCCGTTTGCACAAAAAGAAAGCGCATGAGATCTGTCTGGCAACCGAAAAACGTTTCCCAGATTCAAGGGGAGCAGCGAATTGCAGGGCGCTCCGCAAATCGATCGTTTGGAAAAACATTTCAATAACCACAGAGCAGACTTCTGTTCCCAATCTTCCTTCAAAAGCCATGGTTTCATGGAAAAACGTGAACCACCTTTATTTCCGCATTGCAAAAATTGACGAAGAGCTGAAGGATAAGCAGGAAAATAAAACGGAGAAGCAGATCATCGGCGCTTACCTCAAGTTGCCTGTGCTGGAATCATGGGAGCTCAATATTCCGAACGACAGCGATTACCAGGCACACACAGCGGAAACAAAAATTCCTGCGCTGGCGCCGGGCAATTATATCATTCTTGCTTCGGGGAATAAAGATTTTTCATTGGAGGACAATGGCATTGCTTATTGCCGTCACTGGTCTTCAGCAATCAGCTATCTCAGCAGGAAAATGGATGATGGCAGCCAGGAGTTTTTCGTATTCGACAGGCAGTCTGGTATTCCGTTGGAAAACATCAGCAGTCAGGTGTGGACTTACAAGTACGATTACAGCGCCCGGCAATATCAATACAAAAAAGGCGACAAGCTTTTTACGGATAAAGACGGGCGGATCCAGATCCCGTCGCCGGGCGACAACCGGAATTTTCTTATTGAATTTACCGGTAACGGAAGTCATTTATTCACCAAACAACTTTACCAATACCGGCAATACAAGGAGAAACCGGGTAAAGAAACGAAGACGTTCTTCTTCACCGATCGCGCCATTTACCGTCCCGGCCAGATCGTTTATTTCAAAGGCATCATGCTTGAAACGGACGGGGAAAATAATACGTTGATGAAAAACCGGGAGAGCGTTGTTACATTTTATGATGTGAATTCCCAAAAAGTAAAAACACTTGACCTGGTAACAAATGAGTTTGGTTCTTTCAATGGATCTTTTACCGCACCCTCATCCGGGTTAACCGGTCAAATGCGCATCACGAACGGAAGCGGAACGGCATGGTTCAGCATAGAAGAATACAAACGCCCGAAGTTTGAAGTGAAAGCTGAACCCGTAAAAGGCGCTTATCGCCTAAACGACAGCATTCATGTGAAAGGCACGGCGAAAATGTTTGCAGGTTCCGTGGTAGATGGTGCGCAGGTGAAATACCACGTGGTCCGTTCCGCAAGATTTCCGTGGTGGTATTATAGCTGGCGCGGATATTATCCAACCAGCAATACGACGGAAATCAACAGCGGTGAAACAATAACGAATGACACCGGCGGATTTGTGATTCCCTTCAAAGCAATTCCCGATCGCAGCGTCGCGGCCGAAAGCAAGCCTATTTTCAATTATGAGGTTACGATTGATGTGACCGACATCACCGGTGAAACGCATAGCACGACAGCATCTGTAAGCGTTGGCTACGTCGCGCTCGAATTGAATATTGATATTCCGGAATACGTTGAAAAATCAGATACCACATCGGTGCTGGTCAATCTTTCCAATCTTTCGGGCGAACCGGAAAATGCAACTATCGCTTATACCATTCGGAAGCTGAAAGGCCCGGAGCGCGTGCTGCGTGACCGGCTCTGGTCAATGCCGGATAAATTTATTCATTCGAAAGAAGAATGGACCGCGTGGTTCCCTGAAGATCCGTACGCGAATGAAATGGACAAAACCAAATGGGAAAAAGGAGAGCTGGTGTCCGAAGCAAATGTCAATACGGCGAAACAAAAAACACTGAAGCTGAAAAAATCTTCCTGGGAGCAAGGCGCATATATGATTGAAGCAAAAACAAAAGATAAATATGGCAGTGAAGTGAAAGATGTGCGCTATTTCACCTTGTACGATATAAAGGATAAAAAACCGGCGGCAACGGAGCCCTGGTCATTCCAGCCAATTAAAACCAGTAGCCAGCCTGGCGAAAAAGCAGTTTTCCTCCTTGGTACCGCGGCAAAAGCTGTGACGCTGCTTTACGAAATCGAGCACCAGGGAAAAATTATCAGCCGGGAATGGATGAAGCTGAATAACGAGCAGAAATATATTGAAATACCAGTGGAAGAAAAGCACCGCGGGAATTTTGCCGTGCATTTT
>DATDOQ010000041.1:0-4249 GCA_035293205.1 Bacteroidia bacterium | reverse complement strand
CAAATCCCTGCAATGCAGTTATCAATAAGAGAAACGTAAAATGATAATTCAGTTTATTTTTCATTGGTTCCATGACCTTTTTTATTTCACATAAATTTCAATGTCCTTATTCTCCATCGCTTCCTTGTAAATATCCGTATGCATTCGTTCGATCAACTCACGTTTGCGCTGGTTGAGAATAATGTTCCGGATGTTTTCCTTTTCAAATGCCAGCGGCGACTGACTGTTTCTCGTCATGAAGCCTTTGATATTCATGAAATAGACATTCCCCGTGTCGGCAAAGCTTACAAAGCGGTTGTTCTGCAGAAATAATTCCTTGTTATACGTTACAATGGGCACTTCCTTCAGCAGGTCATCAAACAGCAGCCATACCTCATCGTCGAGAAAATAATTCGCAGCAAACTGGCGGCAATAATTCTCAAGCTCGATCCGGTCCTGCGGCTTGTCTGACTGAATGAGCGCCGGCAGCTTTTTCTGGTTCGGCGCTTTCTTGTTAACCTTTACGTAGATCACTTTCACAATATTGTCTTTCAGCTCAAAATCATTCTGGTGATCCAGGTAATATTGTTCGATCATTTCATCCGTTACCACCGTGTCGAGCTTCTGCCGCACCAGTTCCTTTTCGTAGGTATAAATAATAAGCGAGTTCCGGTAATCACGAAGCTGCTGATCCATGTTCTTCTGCGCGTCGCCAAGATTTTTTTCCGATTTATCGACCAGCAGCATTTCTTTTACCCAGCTATTAATGAAGCTTTGTGACCGCCGCGCGCTGTCATCCGAAGTGAGTCCCGCCGGAATTGCTTTTGCAAGGTCTGCTTCGTAAAGCTGGTAGGCATGAACACGCGCAAGCACTTTTCCCTTTTGTTCCTCTTTTTTAACAGGCTGATTGCAGCCGGTTTCCGGAAAAGAAACAGCAAGCATCAGACCACAGACGAATAAGCGGGAAATAAGTTGCCTTCTCTGCAAAAGCAGAACCGGTTGCCGGATACGCATAGCTGCCACCCGCAACCGGTTCATGAATTCCGAACTCAAAGGCATTATTGAATTACTTAATAGACTTCAATACATCGCGGTTAACATTAACCGGGTATTTTTTCTTCAGCGATTCCACCCAATCTTTCTCCAGCTGGTTTTGATAATCCGAGGTTACGATGCCACGCGCTTCCTGCAATGCTTTTGGCGTCGCGGGTATTACTTTGTGAACTACCACGAACAAAACACGCCCGTCCTTCTCTTCATTTGATGAAATTCCCTCTTTCCAGTTCATGTCGATCATCGAATTTTCCCCTTTGTTCCAGGTTTTATGATCGGCCTGCACGTTGAGCTGAGATTCCTTGTTCAATTCAGCCAGGATCGTTTTTTCATCTTTCCCCTTCTTCAGCATTTTGCGCACAGCTTTCGCCGTGGCGGCATCTTTGATGGAATAAACCGTCGCGTCCACCCGCTCATTCCACATATATTTCGTTTTATTCGCCTCGTAAAATGCGCGCAAACCGGTCGAATCTTTCACTGCTTTTGACCACACCTTTTTATCCATCAGGTCGAATAGAAGGATGCCGTCGCGGTATTCGCGCATCAGGTTGCAGAAGTCCGGGTATTTTAACTCGAGCATGCTGTCTTCATAAGCAACCGCGGCTTCATCCACGAACTGCCGGTATGCATCATCCACAACGGTGCGGATATCTGATTTGGGCCGGCGCACCTGGTGCGATTCCAGCCACATTGCAAAATCCTGCTGGGTATAGGAAGTGCTGCCGATGCGGAACATTTCTTTGTTCAGCTTCGCCGCTTTATCGCTTGTCCACTTCATCGCAAAATAAGTGGAGTCAACAACCTTATAAAATTCCTCTTTTGCTTTCAGGTTCTCCGTGAAGTTGTAATCTTTTTTCACGCGGGTGATCAGCGAATTCCTTCCGGCGTGCGCGCGCTGGTCGCGGCTCACCCTGTTTTTCAAATCACCTTTAAGCGATTCATAGGTGGCAACGCCCCGCTTATCGAGACGTTTGATAATGTGCCAGCCCCAATCGGTTTTGATGGGCGCATGCACATCGTTATTGTTTTTCAATTCAAATGCAGCGCGTTCAAATTGCTGAGGCATTTTGTAAAGTCCGAACCAGGCGAGCTGCCCTCCACTAGCGCCGGTTGGCTTATCGTCTGAAAACTGTTTGGCAAGCGTTGCAAAATCTTCACCGGCCAGCACTTTTGCATAGATCTCATCCGCCTTGGCTTTTGCCGCGATTGAATCTGCTGCCGGCGCTCCCTTAGGCGCCTTGATCATGATGTGCGCGGTCAGCAATTCTCCCTGCGCGGGACGGCGATCGGTAACATAAATAATGTGATAGCCGAAACGGGTGCGCACCGGTTCACCCACTTTACCGACAGGCGTGCTGTAAGCCCTGGTTTCAAAAGGATAAACCATGGAGAACGCAGTGAAATACCCGAGATCGCCGCGATTGGTGCGTGCCGATTCATCCTCGGAAGCTAAAAAAGCAACTTCATCGAATGGAGCCGGTTTGCCCCTGTACCTGCGTTCAAGCTGGCGCAATGGATTTACGAGCTGGTAAATGCGCATTGTATCTGTAACTTTCACATTCTTTCCGAGCCTGTTGCGCTCCTGCTCTTTCAGTTTTTTCTCATAATCATTCACTTGTTTCGCGGTCGCTTTACCGGTGAGCAGGTTGTCGATGATTACCGCGCGCGTATACGCAATTTCCGTATCCTGGGGCAGCGCCATTTCATCAATACGCACGAGGATATGACTTGCGCGCACATCTTCCTGCATGCGGGAATACGCTTCCATCAGCAGGCTGTCATTTACTTTTTTATCTGTGAGATATTGTTGCGAAACCTGGCGGCGGTATCCTGCGAGTTCTGTTTTAAAAGAAACAGCGGTGTCGAGCTTCATTTCTTCCGCTTCTTTCACTTTCATTTTAAAAGTGATGAAAAGATCAAGATAATTATCAAGCGCCTTCGGATCGTTGCTCTGGTCTTTGTTATTTTTCTTGTACACATACATGAACTCTGACAGCCGAACCGGCGTATCGCCGATCGTCATCAGCACCGGATCATTGGGATCGGTTGAACAGGAAGCAATAGATGGCACTGCAGGATTTGTCTGGGCGGACAGTTGAACGATTACTGAAAATGCAGTAGCGAGCGAAAGGATAAGCTTTTTCATAAGGTTTGGATGTACTTTTAGCAGGGAGCAAAAGTAGCAATTTCTCTGGTAAAAAGGATGGAGCAACGTTTATATGCAGGAATTGAAGAACAGGCCTGCAAATCCGCCAAAGTCCGGATATCCCCTGAATGGCATCCGATTCCATCGTCTTGATTTTTTCGTGTTTTTTTTTACCTTTAGCCGGACTGAATGTAACCCAGCAAAACTCCTGTCTCATATGAAATTACTTTTCGTCGGTTTGTTTCCCGTTTTTTTCATTTTTGCATGCAATAATGAAACTCCGGGCGGTGGCCAGGATACGGCGAATTCCGATACGATTGCGGAAGCGCCGGAAATGCTGGAGTCGGGCACATCCCTGCCTTCACCGCTGCTGGTTGCCGCAATGTTTAAGCGATCCGGGCTGAAATATTTACCGGGCCTTACCAACAGGACAGAAAATTCAAGCAAGTACACCACCTCTATCACGCGCGCCCAGAATATGGGCGTTTACAGCGCCGACCTGGCCTATGCTATTTTGAACAAGCAGGCGAATGAGGGCCGGAAATACCTCAGAACTATCCGGGAAATCGCCTCGCAAATCAACCTCGGAAAAGTTTTTGACCAGGGAAATTTATATGATCGTTTAAATGCAAATATGGAACGCGAAGATTCCATTGTTTCGATATTAGCAGATATACAATACGCCACGGACGAACAGCTGGAGCAGAATGAGCTGGGCCATTTGAACGGGATCATTTTCGCCGGGGCATGGGTCGAATCCATGTATATCGGTTCGCAGGTATACCGCAGCGATACGAGTCAGGCTTTATTCAATGCGCTGGTAACACAACTTGCAGTGTGCAACAGCATCATTCATGAATTGAAAGTTAACCAGGCGCATGATCCGGATATTCCACAATTGATTGCAGACCTGTCGGCCATACAGGCAACGATCGATGCCATGCCTTCCATGAAAAAATTCTCAGAAACCCCCGATATGGAACTCAGTGACGTTCATCCGTCCAGGGAAGAACTTCAGCCTGTAATTAAAAAGATTGAAGAACTGCGCGCTAAAATTATTAATGGATAATT
>DATDOQ010000040.1:0-3837 GCA_035293205.1 Bacteroidia bacterium | reverse complement strand
AAAAAATACCGTTTTCCGCGGCACGAACCCGGGCATCGTGAATTTGATGAGCCAGTCGACGGTGATGACTTGATACAAACTGAAGCTGTTTCTCCGGGCGAAGAGGAGGATGCGGTTTTTACTTTCGCTGAAGTAATGCCGGAATTTCCCGGTGGGGATACAGCGTTTAAGAATTATCTTTTGAAAAACATCAGGTACGCGCAAGAACGCCATACTAAAGAGGGGAGCGTGTATGTTTCTTTTATTGTGGAAACGGATGGTTCAATAACAGCCGTAAAAGTTTTGAAAGGCATACCTGGCGCCTCACCGCTGAACAATGAAGCGGTGCGGGTGATCAGCGCCATGCCGAGATGGAATCCGGGAAGGACAAACGGACAAGTTGTACGGGTGAGCATGGTGCAGCAGGTGCGATTCGTTCTTCAATATTAGAATAAAAAACAGAGGCAATTGCCATCATTCGCTTAATTTTACTTCACATAATCGCTACATGAAACACTTCCTTTTTCTTGCTGTTATATTTTTATGCAACCTTAGTTTATGCGCTCAAACGGGACCCCCGTTGCCACCGCCTCCTGAGCAAGAAGAAGAAGCTATTCGCTATGCTGCAGAAATGCCGCAATTCCCAGGCGGAGAAGCGGCATTGCAACATTATTTCCAGGAAAACATCAAGTATCCTGTAGTTGAAAGGGAACAAAATAAACAGGGAACGGTTTACATTGAATTTATTGTAGAAAAGGATAGTTCAATATCAAATGTTAGTGCCGTACAAGGAGTCCACAACGCACCTGGTTTAGCCAAAGAAGCAATAAGAGTTATTTCCTTAATGCCGAAATGGACACCGGGCCGGTCAAATGGAAAAACTGTACGCGTGATCATGGTACAACCTGTAAAATTTGTATTAGAATCGCCCACTCCGCCAGTGAAGGATACAAACAACGTCAAAACAGAGCAAATAGATAACCCAGTTCAGTTGGCAGAAGAAATGCCGGAATTTCCGGGTGGTGATGGTGCATTCAATCGTTATCTACAGGAAAACATCAAATACCCGGCTGACGAAAAGAAAAAAAAGAAACAAGGCAACGTTTATATTTCATTTGTTGTAGAAAAAGATGGTTCGATATCCGAGGTTAAAGCCGTAAAAGAAGTACCTGGGGCGCCTGGTCTGACCGCAGAAGCAATAAGGGTAATTTCCCAAATGCCGAAATGGAAACCGGGCAAGTCAAATGGGCGGACTGTTAAAGTCACCATAACGCAACCTGTGAAGTTTATTCTAAAATGAATGTTCTTTTGAAATGCGAAAGTAAATTCACTAGCCCTGTCCTTCGGCCCTTCGCCCTCCGATCCTTCGACTGGCTGAAGGACTCCGGGAACGCTCACTCAAGGGCCCGACTTGTAGCGGAACACGGGACAGGTGGTCAATTATTGCACCCTAGCCTCTGCTCGTGATCATAAATGTTCCGACACATGCGGCAGTTATCGCAAAGCGCATTAACCCCTTCTCGCATTTTCGCATCTCATCAGCACATCGAACAATCCTGTGCGCAGGCATGTGCGCATTACCACATTAACCAATTCTCTCATTAACACATTAAAATCATCCAAAATCCCTATATTCGTAACCTATTGATTGCCAAAAGCAGAGAGTAGTTTATGCAAAGCATCACTTCTATCGTAAAAGGCCTGAAGGCCAAAACCGAAAAAATGTTAGCTTTGCATGAAGCCCTGAAAAAAGATAACGCGCGGTTAACGACGCTGTTAACCGTTTTAAAAACCAGGGCGGAAGAGTTGGAAAACGCCAACAGCAAGCTGGAGGAACAACAAAAAGTCCTCCGCCTCGCAAAAAGCTTATCCGGCAAAGACTCCGGCAACGGAGAAGTACAAAACAAGAATCTTGCTTTGAAACTCAAGATAAATGAGCTCGTGCGGGAAATAGACAAGTGTATCGCACAGTTCAACAGGTGAGGAACCTGGACCACCGGAATCAATTAATCCGACTTATGGGCGAAAAGTCCGTCAAAATAAACATAGCGGGTCGTACTTACCCGATTACCGTTGAAACGCGGGAAGAAACGTTCGTGCAGGATGCTGCCAAACGCATCAACGAACGCGTCTCCGAGCTCGAAGCACGGTTTTCGGTCAAAGACAAACAAGACCTGCTGGCTATGACGGCCTTGCAATTCGCAACACAATATCTGGAAGCGCAAACGAAAGTTATAGACGATAAGGATGGACTGCTTGCCACGCTGCAGGAAGTCGATTCACTCATCGATGCGCAACTGGACCGGTCCCGGACCTGAAGGTTTGTTGCGGCGCCCACGCGTTCCAACACACTCCTGTTGACGATTTCCCGTATCCTGTTCGTTACTGACGAGCCGAATGCGGGATTTTTGCATCTGTCGAAACCCAGCCACGGCAAATATTTTTGCCAAAGTGCAGCGTAGGCAGATTGTCTGCAACAGTAATTAACCTTGATAATAACTACAAAAACATGGACCCGATTTTAATGGCGGTCGCTGCCGGCGCCGGGGCTTTGCTGATTGGAATCCTGGTCACTGCCACCATCCTCAAAGGCGCAGTAACCCGGAAAGCCAACGACAAGTTGAAGCAGGCTGAAACCGAAGGCGAAGCGATCAAAAAAGAAAAACTCCTGCAAGCCAAGGAAAAATTTCTTCAGCTAAAACAGGAACACGAAAAAGCTGTAACTGAACGAAACAACCAGGTGCAGCAGGCCGAAAACCGCGCGCGGCAAAAAGAGCAATCCCTGAACCAGAAGCTGGAAGAAGTGAAACGCAAGGAAGGCGAGCTGGAGAAACGCAAACGCGAAACCGAACACCAGTTTGATCTGGTGCAAGCCAAAGAGGATGAGGTGGAAAAAATTCACCGGAAAAAAATTGAGCAGCTCGAAACCATTGCCGGAATTTCTGCCGATGAGGCAAAGGTGCAGCTCGTGGAATCGCTCAAAGCGGAAGCGCGCACCGAAGCGATGTCGTTCGTGAAAGAAATCATGGATGAAGCGAAAATGACTTCGAGCAAAGAAGCGAAACGTATCGTCATTCAAACGATCCAGCGTGTGGCCACTGAGCACGCGATCGAAAATTCCGTTTCTGTTTTCCATATTGAAAATGATGAAATGAAAGGCCGCATCATCGGGCGGGAAGGAAGAAACATCCGCGCGCTCGAGTCTGTCACAGGCATTGAGATCATTGTGGATGATACACCGGAAGCGATCATTCTTTCCGGGTTTGATCCGATTCGGCGCGAAATCGCGCGGCTCGCACTTCACCAGCTCGTCACCGACGGACGCATTCACCCTGCGCGCATCGAAGAGATTGTTGAGAAAGTGAAGAAACAGGTGGAGGAAGAAATTGTAGAAACCGGCAAACGCACTTGCATCGACCTTGGCATTCATGGTTTGCATCCGGAGCTGATCCGCATGGTTGGAAGAATGAAATACCGTTCTTCTTATGGACAGAACCTGCTTCAGCACTCGCGTGAGGTGGCGAATCTCTGCGCCATCATGGCTACTGAACTTGGACTGAATGTGAAAGCTGCAAAACGAGCAGGTCTCTTACACGATATTGGAAAAGTTCCGGACGATGAACCGGAATTGCCGCACGCCATCCTCGGCATGAAGCTCGCCGAAAAATTTAAGGAGAAGCCAGAGGTCTGCAACGCGATCGGCGCGCACCACGATGAGATCGAAATGAATGCCATGATCTCACCGATTATCCAGGTTTGTGATGCCATCTCCGGCGCACGTCCGGGCGCACGTCGCGAGATCGTGGAGCAATACATCAAGCGTTTGAAAGATCTGGAAGCGCTGGCGCTTTCTTATCC
>DATDOQ010000039.1:0-2313 GCA_035293205.1 Bacteroidia bacterium | reverse complement strand
AGATAAGAACCATCCGCATGTACAGGCGCCGAGCCGAATTGGCCGTTTTTTCCGCTAAATGCCACGTAAGCGAATTCGACAGGTCTGCCGGTTGAATCTTTAACTGTGCCGGTGAGCGTTGCCGTTTGCGAAAAGATTGTTGCAAAAAATCCCGGCGTGATCCAGAACAAAAGAAGCAGTGCGCAGCGGCAGGTGAGGCCCGGATTCAGCATGCGGAAAAAAGGAGATGGAAGTTCACTACTGTTTCAGATCGCCGTTTTTCATTGCCTGGATGAATTTCGACCAGGCAACTGGGTTGAGCAGGTTGTTGGGAGGCGCCTGCCCGGCGTAATAATTTCTGTCGGTGCGCTGGCGAAGTGCGGCGCTGGCAGCCATATTTCCATCCATCGCAATGCTTTGCGCAGCCTGCACCATTTCTGCCTGCGCAAGATTGAACCGCGCCCGCTCCAGGTCGTCCGGGGTAATATGGGCGCTCAGGAAGGCATCTTTGAACCGGTCTTTGGATGGCCATGGGTAAATAACGGCCTCCCGCAGGAAAATAGTATCCAGCCGCATGGTCTGAACGTGATTATAATTGTTGGTAATCCGGAATGTGTCTTCGAGAACAAACGTTGCACGCCAATAGCCCAGTGTATAAAAGTCAATTGTATCGCGTTCCTGCGCGACGATGGAATAATAACCATGGACATTGCTGTAAACGCCTCGGGTGCTATTCCGGACAATTATCGCGACAAACGGCAAGGAGTTGAGGCTGTCGTTATCCACCACGATGCCGGAAAGCTGGATGATCTTGCGCGATGTGTCAGCCGGTGCGGTTTGGGAAATAGCTGTTCGCGCCTGCAAAAAGAAGCACATGCCGGCCAGCAGCCATATAATTGAAAAAGGGCCTTTACCCATCGTTCAAAGTTAAGCATTTTACAGAGGAGGCAGAGTTGGTCATCGGCTGATAGACGTTAAACTCTCTCAAAAGCAGTCAGTCAGTTTAAAATAAGTCCCCGGAAAAATAAAAAATCTGCGAATACCTACATTTACGCTGCATGGAAAAATATACACATACCGCGCTCGAGCGGTTTCTCCGCTACGTTCAGATCGATACGCAATCGGATCCGGAGTCACCCACCTGTCCTTCGACTGAAAAACAAAAAAATCTCGGTAAAGTTCTCGTTGACGAGTTGCTTGCAATGGGAATTGATGACGCGCATATGGATGAATTTGGCTATGTGTATGCGACAATTCCATCGAACAGCGCTAAAAAAGTTCCGGTGATCTGTTTTTGCTCTCACATGGACACTTCACCCGACTGCAGCGGAACAGGAGTAAAGCCGGTTGTGCATAAAAACTACCAGGGAGATGATCTTGTTTTACCGGGTGATCCATCGCAGGTCATACGATTCGCCGAACATGCCGCCCTGAAAGATCAGTTGGGAAACGATATCGTAACTTCTGACGGGACAACGCTGCTTGGCGCAGATAATAAAGCGGGCCTTGCGGAGATCATGGATGCGGCTAATTATCTTATGCAACATCCGGAGTTAAAGCATGGAAAGATCCGTATTCTTTTTACACCGGATGAAGAGATCGGTCGCGGTGTGGACAAGGTGGATATGAAAAAGCTCGCCGCAGATTTCGGTTACACCATGGACGGCGAAACCATCGGTCATATCGAAGATGAAACTTTTTCGGCAGATGGGGCTGTGCTTACGATCCACGGTGTGGCGACGCATCCTGGTTTTGCAAAAGGGAAAATGGAGAATTCCATGAAAATTGCCGCGGCCATTCTCAGCCGGTTGCCTGCAAAAAGTCATTCTCCTGAGACCACTTCTGATAAGGAAGGTTTCATTCATCCGACCGTGCTCAGCGGTAATCTTGAAAAGTCGACGGTGAATTTTATTCTACGCGATTTTTCAGATACGGGCCTGAGAAAAATTGCCGCACTCCTGGAAGAAATCGTACAGAAAGTCATGAAGGAATTCCCGAAATCAACCTACACACTGGTTATCAAGGAGCAATACCGCAATATGAAAATTGTTCTTGACAAGCATCCGCGGGTAGTTGATTATGCGCTTGAAGCGATCAGGCGATCAGGAATTAAACCTGTCCGTTCGAGCATACGGGGCGGTACGGATGGCTCACGTCTTTCATTCATGGGATTGCCCTGTCCGAATATTTTTGCCGGCGAGCATGCATTTCACTCAAAGCAGGAATGGGTTTCAGTTTATGATATGGAAAAGGCAGCGGAAGTGATTGTAAACCTTGCGAAGATCTGGGAAGAGAATTGAGAATGGAGGGAGGAGAGGGGAGATAGGAGCTCCT
>DATDOQ010000038.1:0-4654 GCA_035293205.1 Bacteroidia bacterium | reverse complement strand
CAGGTATTTCACGGCCGAAAGATACTGTGTACTTCGTAGCTCACTGCATGTAAAACAGGATAGAAATTTTCAACAATAAAAAAGCCGGCAGAATAAACCACCGGCTTCTTCAAAAAGTGAATGATTTCTACTTTTTCTTTTCTGCAGGTTTGGCCGCAGGCGCTTTTTTCTCACCTGCAGGAGCAGGGGTGGCCGCAGCAGGTGTGGTTCCTGCAGCAGGAGCAGCAGCAGTAGTAACTACACCAGGTTTCGGCTCTTCAATAATGACACGCGTAACTTTCACGGCAACGATCGTTGTGTTCGGCTTGTCAAGGAAGGTAAGTCCTTCCCTTTTCATGTCTTCCACGCGAACGGAATCGCCGATTTTCATTGACTCCACATTGATGGTGATGTGTTCCGGCATGGTGTCGATCGGACCGCTTACCTCGAGTTTCCTCATTTTGCGGACCAGTCTGCCGCCGGCGCGAACGCCTTCGGGACTGCCCTCGAATTTCACCGGGAGCTGGACTGTAACGTCCTTGCCGGATAAAACTTCAAGGAAATCTGCATGGATAATGCGGTCAGTAACGGGATGCAGCTGGATTTCTTTCAGGATCGCCTTGTGTTTTTTACCGTCAACGTCGAGGTCAACAGAATTTGCTTCGGAAGTATAAACCAGGCCTTTGAATGCGCGTTCATCAACGGCAAACATGACTTGTTCCGTACCACCATAAAGCACACAAGGAACCATGCCTTTTCTCCGCAGCTCAGACGCATCTTTTTTCCCTACGTTCGCGCGAAGCGAACCGCTCATAGCTACTGATTTCATGATTCTTGTTTTTGGTTTATCCGCCGAAGCATTTTGCGTTGGCGGGTTTTTATTGGTTATTGAAAAAAATTACATGATAAAATGGGAGCTGATTGATTCATAATTGACAACGCGGTGAAACACGTCGGCAAACATGTTTGAGACGGAAAGAACCCTTATTTTGGCTGATTCCCGCTTTAAAGGAACTGTATCCGTAACAATCAGCTCGGTGATCCTTGAATTTTCGATATGCTCAAAAGCTTTCCCAGAGAGTATCGGGTGGGTGATCATCGCCCGCACACTTGCCGCGCCGAGTTCAATCATCATGTCGGCCGCTTTGCAAATTGTGCCGCCGGTATCGATAATGTCGTCCACAAGAACGATATCGCGGCCTTCCATGTCGCCGATAGCGCGGATGCTGTCAACCACATTCGCCTTTGAACGCTGCTTGTAACAAATGACAATTTCGCTCTTCAGGTGTTTGGCATAAGCATTCGCACGTTTGGATCCGCCCATGTCAGGCGCCGCCATTGTAAGGTTCGTCAGCCGCAGACTTTCGATATAAGGGATAAAAACAGTTGACGCGAAAAGGTGATCCACAGGGACGTTAAAAAATCCCTGAATCTGATCGGCGTGCAGGTCCATCGTGATCACACGGTGAACACCGGCAGCAGTGAGCATATCGGCCACCAGCTTCGCGCCGATTGCCACCCGCGGCTGATCTTTGCGGTCCTGCCGCGCAAAGCCGAAATAGGGCAGCACAGCAATAATTTCCTTGGCGGAGGCGCGTTTGGCCGCATCCACCATCAGGAGCAATTCAAAAAGATTGTCGGTTGGAGGTATCGTGGACTGCACTAAAAACACGGTTGCTCCGCGCACGGTCTCTTCAAGCGAGGTCTGGAATTCACCGTCACTGAATTTCATCAGCGACACTTTGCCCAGTTCCTGGCCATAAGAAGCGGCGATTTTCTCCGCCAAATGCTGCGAAGCCGATCCGGAAAATATTTTAACCTGTGAGGACACCTGATCCCTGATTTTAGGGGGTGCAAATGTAAGGAAATGCGGCGGGTTTATCTATTGAAATGTTATAAATCTGAAGGATCTGCAGGTAAGGCTTGTAATGCATAATCCGCGCCTTCGGGCATTTCAATGCTGATCCTTCCTAATATGCTGGACTTCAGGGATTTTTCCAAAACAAGCTTGTTTCGGGAACGCGTCTCGTACAGGCGCACGTTGTAATAATTGCCCGGATGAAGGCCGGTTATCATAAATCGCCTGCCCTGCCGGCTTTTTGGTTGCGCAGCTTTATCGTCGTCCCTGGGCAGGATCATTTTTTTTCCATCACGATCTTTGCAGGTATCCGTCATATTTCCCCACCAGTAACTTGAGTTGTGAACCCAGCCGACGGCGGAATCACCGGTTTTTGAAACCGCAAAAAAAGATTCCAGCCCATCGCCCTTCCACATGCCGGATTCCGGGTATTGACGCCTGTCCTGCATGATACTGTCGAGAAACCAGCGCAACGGGGGAAAATTGACAGTGCGTCGCTGATTGTCGCCATACTGCCACCATTCGAGGGCGCAACCCATCGTTCCCATAAAAGCGGTTGCCCATAAACCATTGTGCATGGTCATGTCGGAACAAGCTTCGTATTCATTCGCGTCTGTTCCGATCTGAGGCCCGTTGATCATTCCAAATTCACCGAAAAAAACCGGCTTGCCTACCCGTTTAATGTTGTTATGATGCACAACTTTAAAACGCCGCTGGTTATCCTTGCGGTCATTGGTGTAAAGATGAATATCGATGAAATCCACAAAACGATTTTTAACCACCCGCAGGTCATTGTGCTCTCCCTGGCTGGTGCTGATCAGCTGCCTTGCGCCGAGTTCTGTGCGGAGCATTGTTCCCGCAACCGAGAAAAAATCATCAAAATTCTGCTTGTTCGCCTCGTAACCTTCCCAGCGTGGATGTTCCTGCATTAGCTCCATCACAGCCACGTCCGGGGAAAAGGCCCAGCGCGCGTAAACATAACAGATGTATTCGAGCAGGTGCTTCACGACAGTTGTATTCTTTAATAACTCCGCCGCTTTCATGCCGGGCATTTTCATCCGGAAATACGGATTGGGAAGTCCAAGCCGCGTGTCAAAAGCACTGGTCAGATCGAGGCTGAGATGTACTTTTAGCCCGCGTGCCGCTGCGTACCGCATGAGTGTATCCAGCGCCGCCGCTTTTTCCTGTTCATAAACGCCGAGCTCCTTCGTTTCCATCCCTGTGCTCCAGTCGATCATTACAAAACGGACATAATTACCACCGCTTGCAGCAAGATGATCCATATAATCCAGCAGATCATAATAACCGGTGCTGTACAGGTTGATGTTGCCGACCGGAAAATAGCGACCGCGCAAAATGGGCTGATCCGCCCACGGAATATTCTGTCCAAGAATAAAAAAAGGCGTGTGATCGGTGTATTCAAGGAAACGATGGTCAGCCGCAACCTGGATATATCCAGGGTGATGGCCAGTTTCGCAGTCAAAACGGATACCTGTATTAATAGACGCTGCAACCTGCAGGTATTCGCCCGTAAGTACTTCGGCTTCCCAGTGGCCGGCTTCCGGAACGGCAAAGCGGACGCGCCAGGGCCAGGCAGTTTTTGCCGGAATAAATTTGTTGACAGAAGTATCGGCCACGCAATCCTGCATATAAAATGCCGGCACAACATGTGATTTCCCATTGGCATCAAACCGGATCCAGATCGTATGCTGCAAATACGGATTTAATCCTTTCGAACGGTCTTCCAGAAAAAGTGTGTAAAGCCGGTCCTGGTCGGGAAACCGCAGACCGATTTCAATCGTTTGCCATTTTTGAATTTTTCCATTGGTTAAACCGCGGAGGATCTTTGTTTCACAATTTTGCGCAGACAATTGCGGGGAAAAAAGAAGAAACAAAAGGACAAAGACAAACCGCATCATTTTCAAAGTTAAGCAGGTCGTGGAATAAAATGCGAAAAAAACAAGCAGGGGCATTATTTGCTTTGTGCTTTTCGTTTTTTTATTAGCAAATTAGCATATTGCCAAACGCGTTATGTTAAAACAGAAAGAAAGCGAGGCCGGATTTTTTGACAGGGCCGGGAAAAATCATCCGCTCAGGGTTTTGGTTTACTGTGTCATTGCGGGAATCGCTGTGCTTTTTTTATCGTTAACGCTCCTGTTTTCATTTTATAACCCTGAAATTCATTTTAAGCGCACCGATTTTCCACGGGCATTTATTTTCAGCACGCTTATAATCGTAGCCGGAAGCTTCACCATCGAAGGGGCAAAACGTGCTTATTACAGGGATGACGGCGCGGCGCAACTGAAATTCCTGATGATCACTTTGGGGATCACCTTGCTTTTTACGGTGGCGCAGTATTTTGGCTGGCAGGAAATGTGGAATGCCGGAATTACAATTATCAGTGTAGGCGGGGCGGAGAACAAGACGCCGGGCGGCGCGTTTTTATACATTATTTCAGGCCTGCATTTTCTGCACCTGGCGGCCGGAATAATTTTTTTGTTCCTTGCGATGTTTAAAGTGACAGGCATTCGCGGCGATGATGTGCGCAGCGTAGTTTATTTTTCGAACGCATATGAACGCACACGGATGGAGATGCTGGCCACTTACTGGCATTTTCTCGGCGGACTCTGGTTTTTACTGTTCCTCTATTTCCTGTGGTTTTTCGTATGAAGAATTAATATACGAAAAAATACCGTATGATATTTGTCAGGTTTCTGCGAATTTGAATTTTTTAGGAGTTAAAATCCAGCCAATTATTAAAGTGTCATTTTTTCTCCGTAAATTTCTTTGAAGTGTTCGAAATGGATTGATCCAAAC
>DATDOQ010000037.1:0-8360 GCA_035293205.1 Bacteroidia bacterium | reverse complement strand
ACGGCGTTGTTCACAGCAACTGTATCAGGCGCAACGGGCGTGTTCACCAACCTTTCATCCAACGCAACTACCTATAGCTGGAATTTCGGCGATGGCAGCCCGGCGGACAATACAGCGGGCCCGACGCACGAATACACCGCGAACGGAACATACACGGTTACATTAACAGTGACCGGTCCATGCGGCACAGATACCTACACGCAGGTGATCACGATTTCCCAGGTTGGGATCCGGGACAATGACCTCGCAAACACGCTGAGCATTTATCCGAACCCGAACGACGGCCGTTTTACAATTGCCTTCGAATTCAGTCAGCCGAAAGATGTGACCGTGGAAGTGCTGGATGTCGCGGGCCGCGTTATTTTCAATGACAAAGCGATTGGAATATCGAATTATAATAATGTGATCGATCTATCCGATGCCGGCCAGGGCATGTATATCGTACGCGTTCTGACAAATGAAGGTGTTGCCACCGCGAAAATCGCCATACGGCAGTGAGATTTCAGCCACGGATTACACGGATTAACGCGAATTAGTTAAACAGTAAGAGGATACCGATAGCGTTAGAGCCAAGCAAAAAATAAAAAAGCCGGTTGCAATCGCAGCCGGCTTTTCAGTTTAAAAGTTTTTGATCAATTGCTTCCAGTTCCTGTGGCGATGAGCTTGCAGGCGGCAAGGTCAGACGCTGCGGCTGCTTTCAGCTCTTTTCCTTCCAGCTCTTTTTTCACCGCTTCATTAGCAGGATCGAGCTCCTGCACAAAAAGGAAATACGCTTTCGAGCAGCCGTAATTTTTACGAATGAAATGGTAGCCGGCCAGGTATTTCGCGGCTGCGATCAGGTCCTTTTTATTTTTCTCTTTATCTAAAACCGCGATATCGAAATAAGTTTCGTAGTAGGTCCTTGTGCTATCGAATTTAAGTTCCGGGTCGAGGTAATAATTTGTTTTTGCGCGCCAGAGCCAGCCGGCGGGATTTTTCGGATCCATTTCGGTAACGTGGCGGAACGCTGAATCGGCAAGCGGATAATTTTTTGCATAAAAATAAGCCTGCCCCAATGCGTAATAATCATTCAACGTTGGTTTTGGCGATGCGTCAAGCTTCTTCTTGTAATATACGGCGGCGGAATCATATTTTTTCATTTTAAAAAACGCGGTGGCAAAATCCGTATAAATATCTTTCCGTGACGTGTCGGCCTCCTGGGCTTTTTTGAATTCGGCCACAGCAAGCGAGTCCTGTTGATTTTTTGAATAAGCGCGTCCGAGATTGAGATAATCTTCCGGTGTAAGCTGCGGCTTGCCGTACTGTTTTTGCTTGGCGAAAAACAGGTTAAAATAGGTAACCGCTTTTGGCGCTTCCGGAACTTTTTTATCGAGATAGCTGCGGCCCACAATGCGATAAACCACCGTAATGGAACTATCGCAGGCGAGCACAGATTCTCCTTCGCGGATCGCGCCCTCATAATCATTGCTGATATAGAGGAAAGCCGCGTAACGATAACGCGAGTAACAGTTATTATTCAGATCGAGATACATTTTATAGCTCATGACCGCGGAGTCGAATTTTCCGATGCGGTATTGCGCTTCGCCGCGAAAACGGTACGCCGGGCCAAAATCGGGCTGGATGGAGAGCGCTTTATTATAATAGCTGATCGCGAGCGGCATGTTCATGGTGCCGGCGTAGATCATTCCGATGCGCACCCATGCACGGGAGGAATTCGGATCCAGCGCGGCCGCTTTTTTATAATTTGCAATCGGTTCAGAAGCGTTCGTGACGTCGATCCGCATTTGCGCGTCACCGCGCACGAGAAACACTTCCGGGTTTTTCGGGTCCTGTCTTTCCGCGGCAAATGTGGCGTCAACCGCGCCGGTGTAATCATGGCCGGTTATTAGTGTTTTTGCAATTTCCAGCTGAATCTGCCCCTGTCGCGGACCGGGAATGTCGGTCCCTTTTTTTCCGGCCTGCGTCGTGACCAGTGAACGCGCGTACACGATTTCTTTCTGGCCTTCCTGTGTTTTTCCGGCTGCCATGTAATAGCGCGCGAGGCCCACATGTGTTAGCGGGTTTGTCGGATTAATGTTCACACCTTTTTGAAATAATACGCCGGCCGAATCAACATCTTCCAGCTTCAGCAAAAGATCGCCGAAATAAAAGTAAATATCCCCGTTGGTGGGTTCCGCGGCAAGCAGCTTCAGATAGGTTGCCTTTGCCCGGTCATATTGTTCGTTATCGGTGAAACGGATGGCTTCCTGGAGCGTTTGCGCGCAGAGCTGACTGCTCAAACAAAGGGCGACAATTAAATTTAAGATCTTGATGGACGTTTTCATGAATGCAAAAATAATTATCACGTGATTACAGAACGTTTAGATGAATTTTTCTTTGGGCCGGGGCTGCCGGGGCGAGGCCGGCACGTTGAACTATCAATTGACCGCGTTCACTGAGGCAAAAAGTGGCAAAGCCCGTGCCAAGGCCGGCCCTTTTGCCAATCTTCACAAGCCAGAAATTACGCGTAAAGGGGTAGTCTTTCGTTACGAGCGCGCTCTGATGCGGACGCACCGCCGTTGGCCTGTCTTTCCCGATCAACGCAAGCCTTATCAGCGACAGCCGCATGCGGTCTTCCGACTTATCGCGGTCGCTCAGCCAGTTGAGGCCAACGATCCCGATCGCGTTCGGATGTGTGCTGACATAATCCACCACCGTATCGCTCGAGTTCAGCGCAAAACAATTTTTCCCGGTTCTTTCACCGCGTAGCAGCGTATCATTCAGGTAACGCACATTGGAAGAGCTGCTGTTGTCGAAAACTACGCGCAAGGAACCAAGCTTTGAATCCGGGTTTACCTGGCTCCAGACAGAATCGTGCCCGGCGATAATTTTCCGGACCTGGTCGATTGTAAAAATGCTGTCCGTATTTTCGCGGTTCACAAGAAAAACTACCGCGTCGGACCCGAGACGGATATGCTCCACAGAAAATTGTTTGCCAGCGAAATATTTTAATTCTTCCGCATTGAGCGTGCGCGTCATCATGGCCAGCCGGCTGGAATCATTATAAAGCTCTTCGATCATTTTCTGTTCCGGGCCATATGACTGCAGGAGGAACGCGTCGGGATAAGAAGATTCAAATGCGTCGATCAGTTCATCCGAAACAGGCTGAAGATTCTCGTCGATTGAAATTTTTATTTTTCCCCTGACCGGCGTGTCTATTTCAGGCGTGGGGTCATAATTGCCGCAGGACAAGGCGAACATTGCAAAAAATAAATAAAAACGGCTAATCATTTTTTTCCTCCCGTTTTATACGCTTGTAACGCAACCAAACTGTAATGCTGCGGTAAACAGCCCATGCCACAAGGACGCCGCCCATATAATTTCGCAGTGGTTTCTGGTAACGGTCGATCCATATATCGCTGAATAAAAAAACAAAACCCAGGCTCAGGAAAACGATCACCATTGCGAAAGAAATCACAAGGTTGATCCTGCCGGCGCCCGGGTTTTGAGAAAATTGCAATGACAAAGAGCTTTATTGAAGAACAAATTTTACAGGCTGAGTCTGTGTAACGCGCACAGCATTCCCTCTGACGCGCCCGGGTTTCCATTTAGGCATGGCAGAGATCACGCGAACAGCTTCTTTGGAAAGTCCTGGAGCGCCAGGGACTTCTTTAACGACTTTTATGCTTGTAATCGAACCATCTCTTTCAACTGTAAACGATACAAAGACTGTTCCCTGCTTATTTTGTTCCTTTTCAATTACCGGGTATTTAATGTTTGCTGTGAGGTAACGCAGAAACGCATCCGCACCAGCTGGAAATTCCGGCATTTCTTCAGCGTACAACATTGGCTCATCAGGTTTCTCCTGTTCCACCTCCTGTTGAACGGCTGGAAGTGCTTCCACGGTCGGATCATCGCCTTCCTGGTTTACATCGCTGATCAGTTTGTCTTTCAGAGCTTCCTGGGGCGGTGGCGGTGGAGTTGGTTCTTCTACAATTTCAGGCTCAACGAAGGCGATCATTTTAACCAATGGTGGTGGCGGTGGCGGTGGTGGCGGTGGCGGCGGCGCTTCTTTATCCACCGGCGGCGGTTCTTTTAGAATAATTTCAGACACCGTTACTTTTTTCACTTTCGGCGTATCGTCCGGGCGGTTGGCGAGGTATCCGAACAGCACGGCGAAAAGCAGCGCGGCAGTGGAAAGCCCGCCGGCGATAAGAATGATGCGGCCGTACGTTCTGCGGATCTGATAGGCCCCATAGGATTTATTCCTGTTCTCGAAGATCATGTCGATCCTCTCAGCGGCTATTTCATTACTCCAGTCCATGGTCTTTGATTTTATAAATTAATTATTTCGGAGCGGGCGCTGCTGTTGCCGCAGGCGGCGGCGGATTTTTTAATTCTTCATATTTTCTGCCTGTTTTTTCCGACAGCATCTGGTATTCTGCATAACTGATTTTAGTTAAAGCATACTTGGTTACATCACCGATTTTCAGCTCGTCAATCACATTGATCACATCCGAATATTTCGCGTCTGCCCCCCATTTTACAATGAAGAAAGGCGCTCTGTCATCATTCCGTATGCTGCTGCTGACGAGGCGGTAAGTAGTATCGGACATTTGTCCTTTTTTCAGGTCGATATTCAACCTGATCATTGCGGTATCGACTGCTGCAATTTTCCGGTTATTGGCAGTAGTATCGGCATACTCGTTCCATATTGCCTTTTGCCTTAGAACCACGCTGAGTGCATTGAAATCAGCTTGCGTGAGGTGCCCGGTTTTATAGATCTTCCGGAGTTGCTTCATTTCTTCGCTTACTTTTGAATTCTTTGCAAGAATATAAGCACGCAGACCGGTTTTCGGATCAAGCGTTCGTTCGTAAAGCTGCATAGCCTCCGGCTTGAACATTCCGGGATATATGTAGAAAACTCCTTCCTTGTTGCCGTCGATAATTACTGTATTGGCAAGGGCACTATCTATTTTGGAGGATTCAATATCATCGGTTTTTTCCTTTGGAACAGTCAGTTCCATCATCTTCGCCTTATTCAGGTTGGAAGTAAGAACGAAGAAGGTTAAGAGCAGGAAAGCAAGGTCAACCATTGGCGTCATATCCACGCGCGGGTTACCATGCTTTTTGCGGCCTTTCCGGGCATGTTTACCATGACCTACGCCACCACCACCGCCATCTTCTGCAACATCTGACATACTATTTACGGATTAAGAGAATGTTTGCGTTTTATTTTTTGTTTTCCTGACTGACTGTTTCTTTACAGATGCATCACAAATGCAAAATCCATAAATCTGCCATATTATTTTCCCAATGCGTTTTCGGTTGGGTTGTTCGGATCCGATTCCAGGTCTGTTATCAGGTTGAATGAATGCACGCCCTGTTTTTTGAAGATACCCACAACCATGTCAATTTTTTTGTACTGGGTTTTTCCATCCGCCTTCAATGCTATCCGGAGCGGTTCCTGGTCAAGCTTCGGATTGCTTTTTTTCCAAACCTCAGCCTGTTCGCGAGCAAACTGGACCCAGTGGTAAAGCTGGTCGTTTCCAACATTTGCCGTATCCACCGGGATTCCGCCTGTGCGCTGATCAGTAAATTTCCTTTGTTCCGGCGAAGCGGCTATATATGCGCCCAGTGAATCGAGCGGAACACCGAAAGACTGCATCGCTCCGAATTTTTGGATCTGTTCATCCGTGAACTTTGCTTTGGGAAACTTATTGTTCATGGCCTTCAGCATATTCATGCGGATCTCTTTGTTTTCCATGTTCAGAAAAACGCGCCCTGACGTATCAATGGTAATCAGCAAATGATTCTTCGGCAGGATCATTTCCGAGATCGAGCTCGGCGTATCCACGAGCACCGGTTCAGGCGCGCGCATGGTTGCCGTAAGCATGAAGAACGTCACCAGCAGAAACGCAAGATCCACCATTGGCGTCATATCCAACTGGGGGCTCGAACGCGGTACCTGAATTTTCGGCATCTTTTATAAAAATTATAATTTTTTAAGCCAGTATCAGCATCAGTGTTTCTTCGCAGAGAAAGTCTGCAGGATGCTGAAGTTGGCTTCATCAATTCCATAGGTAATACGGTCAATCTGCGTAGTGAAAATGTTAAAGAAAACAATTGCAAAACACGAGCCGGTAATACCGATGAAAGTGTTAACAAGCGCTTCTGAAATACCGGTCGCGAGCGCGTTTGAGTCAGGCGCGCCTGCATTCGCGAGCGCGGCAAAAGAGCGGATCATACCCATAACTGTTCCAATCAGTCCGATCAGTGTGGAAATGGATGCGCAGGTGGAAAGGATCACAAGATTTTTAGAAAGCATCGGCAGCTCAAGCGAAGTTGCTTCTTCGAGATCTTTCTGGATAGCGGAAAGTTTCTGCTCTTTATCCATCTCTGTGTCGGCGGCAACAATCACGTATTTTTCAAGGCCGGCGCGGACCACATTCCCAATGGAACCTTTCTGACGGTCGCAGGCTGCCATTGCTTCTTCGATACGCTCTGCTTCAACGAGTTCACGGATGTTGCGGACAAAACTGGCAATGTTGCCGGTTCCACGCGCGCGCAAAATGGTGATCATGCGCTCGATCGCAAAAGTGATGACGATGAGAACAATGGAGATCAGGATCGGCACAATGAAACCGCCCTTATAAATGGTTCCGTAGATATTATGGGGGTGGCCTGTTTCTGTGTTTCCACCTTCGAAGTTGGCCGGAGCGCCGAGGTAAAACTTATAGATCAGGATCGCGATAATCAGCTCGACGATCATTACGCCAACTGTAAAATAGGCCTGCAAATTCGAGGTCTTTTTGCTGCTCATGGGACTTGTGGTTATTTGGTTTTGTATTGGTTTCAAAAAGGGCTCAAACATACAAAAAACCCCTGTAATCCGGCATCCCGCTTAAAGGGTAAAAACGGGTCTTTTTTCTGGGGTAATAACGCAAAATAACCAAAAAATTGCGCGCCGGTTTGCAGCGAATTGGCAAGTGGTCTGAAACAAGCAATAAATGGGCTTTTTACGGAGGTCATTTTTGCTCACCGGGCCGCGAACCTTGTCCGTTCGCTGTTTGCTGGCCACGCCAGGCGGCAGCTACTGGAATTAATGTAATGATGATCAGGAAAATTACAATCCACCCGACATTCTGTTGTACGAATGCAAATTTTCCAAGATAAAAGCCCGCCAGGCAGAGTGAAACGATCCACCCGAAGGCACCTACGACATTGTAAAACATGAAACGCCGGAAACCAATTTCAATGACGCCCGCAAGAATGGGCGCGAAGGTGCGGATAATCGGAAGAAAACGGCCGAGGATTAATGCCTTGCCGCCATGCCTTGCATAAAACACGCGGGTGGTCTCAAGATATTTTTTCTTAAAAATCAACGAGTCTTTTTTCTTAAAAAGCGCCGGCCCGACTCTTTTCCCGAATGCGTAACCGGAGATATTTCCAATGACCGCCGCTACAATCAGCAGGAAGATTAATAAAACAATGTTAACCTTCAGCAACTCCGGCTGGGTTGAACACACCATTCCCGAAACGAAAATCAGCGAATCACCCGGCAGAAAAAAGCCAATAAGCAAACCGGTTTCCGCAAAAACCACTACCAGCAGCAAAACCAGCCCCCCGTATTTAATAATTGATTCGGGGTCGAAAAGTTCTTTGATAAATTCCCAGGTTTCCAAGTTTCATTATCACATTAGCAAATTACCACATTCGCACACTTGTCCGCCGAAGCGTAGCGTAAGAAGATTAACTACCCTCTGCTTCCCCCTTTCCAAGCGCGCGCTCCCACCTGCTTACAACGGCAGTTGCAACCGCATTGCCAGCCACGTTGGTCGCGGAACGCCCCATGTCGAGCAGCCAATCCACGGCTATAATCACCGAAAGGCCTTCCGCGGGAATGTGAAAAGTGTCGAGCATGCCGGCTATGACAACGAGTGAAGCACGCGGAACGCCTGCCAGGCCTTTGCTCGTCACCAGCAGCAGGAGCATCATCGTTAGCTGCTGCGAAATGGACAAATCCATTCCATACGCCTGCGCGATCGAAACTGTTGCAAATGTCATGTACATGATCGACCCGTCAAGGTTGAAAGAATAACCCAATGGAAGAACAAAACCCACAATACGGTCGGGGCAGCCAAACCGTTCGAGCGCGTTAATAGTTTTGGGCATGGCCGCTTCTGAGCTGGATGTTCCAAACGCAATCAGCATCGGTTCGCGGATCAGCCGAAGCAGTCGGAGAAAATCAATTTTTATGGAATAACAAATGATGGGCAATACGACAAAAAGGAAAAGCACAAGTCCGCCAAAAAAGCAGAGGATCATTTGCACGTAACCGCCAAGAATGCCAAGTCCGTGCACCGCGATCACTTTTGCCA
>DATDOQ010000036.1:0-2311 GCA_035293205.1 Bacteroidia bacterium | reverse complement strand
GGGATGAATACCGGAGGTAAATGGCTGTTTGACAACATGAAGGTCAAATGTGTCAACGCGGTGCATTCCAGCTCACTACCCGATGGAACGTACGGCGGCAGTCCAATGGGATTCGTGATCGAAAGCGATGAAAAAAACTTTTATTATGCCGGCGACACCGCGCTCACATTTGACATGAAGCTGATCGGCGATTACCGGCAGGTGCATTTTGCTTTTTTGCCGATCGGTGATAATTTCACGATGAGTGTGGATAACGCAATTATCGCTTCCGATTTTATTGAATGCAATGATATTATCGGCATGCATTACGATACCTTTGACCTCATTAAAATTGATCACGAAGAAGCCATCCGGAAATTTGTTAGAGCCGGGAAAAAATTAACACTAATGAATATCGGGGAAACGATTGAGAAGAAATAACAAATTCCAAATTCCAAATTCCAAATTCCAAATAAAACAAATTTCAAATAAAACAAATTTCAAATTTCAAACGCTGACCGCGCGGCGGTTATAAAACAAAAAAGACAAACTTCTTTCAATGCTTGAAGAAAAAACTCAACTGGCTGTATACATTTAATTTAATACAGTTTTTTTCTGGAATTTGGAATTTGTATTTTTTGAAATTTATCAGGTTATGGGAAAAATAATTGCAATAGCGAATCAAAAAGGCGGAGTTGGAAAAACAACTTCCGCGATCAATCTTGCCGCGAGCTTTGCGGTGCTGGAATACAGAACCCTGCTCATCGATGCGGATCCGCAGGCTAATTCCACCTCGGGCGTCGGTTTTGATCCTAAAAATGTAAAGACAGGTATCTACGAATGCCTGATCGAAGGAAAAAATCCGAAAGACCTCGTCCTGCAAACAACTACGCCGAACCTGGACCTTCTCCCAGCGCATATCGACCTGGTTGGCGCGGAGATCGAAATGATCAACATGCCGAACCGGGAAAAAATGATGCGGCAGTCGTTGCAGAAAATTAAGGAGGATTACGATTTTATCGTGGTCGATTGTTCACCATCTCTTGGCCTTGTAACGCTGAACGCATTAACAGCAGCCGACTCCGTGATCATACCGGTGCAATGTGAATATTTCGCGCTCGAAGGTCTGGGCAAGCTGCTCAATACGATTAAAATTGTGCAAAGCCGATTGAATCCTGATCTCGCTATCGAAGGCATACTGCTCACGATGTATGATATCCGTTTACGGCTCAGCAATCAGGTTGTGGAAGAAGTAAAAACCCATTTCCAGTCGATGGTGTTTGACACAATCATTCAGCGAAATACAAAATTAGGTGAAGCGCCGAGCTTCGGTGAAACCATTATCATGCATGACGCGACCAGCAAAGGGGCGATCAATTACCTGAACCTTGCGCGTGAAATTCTGCAGAAGAATAACATGACGCGATTGAGCGATGAGGAAAAAATTATTAACATAACCCAGGGGTAGGAAAATAATCATTGGGCATTAGTCATTAGTCATTAGGGTCGAGCGAAAAGAAGTGGTGCAAAATTGTTTGATATTCTGGCTAAAGACTAAAAATTATATATTGACAGCCCCCTAATGACTATTGACTAATGACAATTGACTAAAATTTATGAGCACAAAAAGAAATGCATTAGGAAAAGGACTCAGCGCGCTGCTGGAAAGCGCTTCGACTGATATTACAACCAACCCGCGGCTGAATGCGGAACCGGGTGCAATCGTCGGATCTGTTTCAAATATTCCCGTGTCACAGATTGAAGCGAATCCATTTCAGCCCCGCTCACATTTTGAAGAAGTAGCGTTGAAAGAATTAGCGGATTCGATCAAACAGCATGGCATTATTCAACCGGTTACCGTCCGGAAAATGGGATACGATCGCTTTCAGCTGATCTCAGGTGAACGCCGTTTCCGCGCTTCGCAGCTTGCCGGCCTGGAAAGCATTCCCGCATATGTGCGCGTGGCGAATGACCAGGCGATGCTCGAAATGGCGCTCGTGGAAAATATCCAGCGCGAAAATCTTGACGCGATTGAAATTGCCATCAGTTATAAACGGCTGATCGATGAATGCAGTCTGACGCAGGAGCAACTGAGTGAAAAAGTGAGCAAACAGCGATCAACGGTCACTAATTATTTGCGCTTGCTGCGGCTTCCGCCTATTGTGCAACTCGGGATCCGTGAGAAAAAGATTTCCATGGGCCATGCGCGCGCGCTGATCAACGTGGAAAAACAGGATGTGATGGAAGATCTTTATCACCGCATCATGGAAGAAGAGCTTTCTGTGCGTGAGGTGGAAGACCTGGCGCGTGACGCGAAAAAAATAGAGCCGCG
>DATDOQ010000035.1:0-10777 GCA_035293205.1 Bacteroidia bacterium | reverse complement strand
AAAACCCCGCCGCTGTAAGGACAAACTGCGTTCGAGCTGTATGTATTTGTCATATATGTCCAGGCCTCGAGGCGCATGGCGGTGGACCCTGAATGAGCAGGGGTAGTCTGCACCACGTTATCAATACCCTGGTTGTTGCTGTTAGTCGTTTCCCAGTTGCTGGGATCGACCCATGATCCAACCGGGATCCAGGTTTCAAAACTGCTGTTCGGGATCTGGGCCTGCAATGCTGTACAGGAAATTACAAGGAGGGTTAGTAGAACATTTTTCATTTCAGGAGTCGGTTTGAGCGTTAGAGGGTTGGTGAGCGCCTGGATGTTTTTTGGGGTCTTTCAAGGGCTCAATTGCGGGACAAATGTAATATTATTAGAAAAATGGATTGCTCCCGGGGGTAAAAATTATTAAAAACCTCCTGACAGGCAATCCTCTAAGCGGGCAACCGGTCGGAGTTTTAACATTCCGCTGTTAACAGAAACATGCCGGATTAGCTTACGTAGAAACAGAGATGGGTATTTTTGCATAACACCCAATTTATGCAGTAATGCGAACGATAGCGACTATACTCCCACTGATGCTTGCCGGCGCGACCGTTCTGCCCGGACAGCCTTCGGAACGGAAAGCCACGCCGCAAGAATACGTCAACAAATACAAGGAAGACGCGATCCGCGAAATGCAGATGTATAAAGTGCCGGCAAGCATAACGCTGGCACAGGGAATGCTTGAATCAGATAACGGCAACAGCGCGCTGGCGGTTTACGCGAACAATCATTTCGGAATAAAATGCCATAAGGAATGGTCGGGCGAAACCTATATCCAGGATGATGATAAGGCGGACGAATGTTTCCGAAAATACACGCAGGTTTACGATTCCTACGTGGATCATTCGCAGTTTCTCCGGACCCGCGCGCGGTATTCCTTTCTTTTTGATCTGCCGGTAAGTGATTACAAAGGCTGGTCAAGGGGACTCAAGGAGGCCGGTTATGCCACCGATCCAAGGTATGCTGAGCGGCTGATCGAGCTGATCGAACGATACAAGCTGCATGAATATGACCGTGAATCCAGTATGCCGCCTGTAATGGCTTCGTCAATTCCCCGGACCAGCAGGCAGGAAACTGTTAGCGTGACTGTTAACAGGAGGGAAGTGTACAGCAATAATGATCTGAAATACGTAGTTGTAAAGCAGGGCGACAGTTTTATGAAAATTGCCGAGGAGCTTGAAATAAGCGTAGGTCAGCTGTACCGTTACAACGAATTACCCGTTGGCGCAACGCTTACGCCGGGTCAAATGCTGTATATCCAGCCGAAGCGTAAAAAAGCAAGTGATACAAATGCGCATACCGTAAAACCTGGCGAAAATATGTATGCGATCTCCCAGCAATACGGGATAAAAGTCAGGTCGCTTTATAAGCTCAACCTGATGCCCGTCGGTTCACAGCCCCCGCCCGGCACTGTTTTAAAGCTGAAAAAGTAGCTGCCTGCAATCAGGCTGCCTTTGCTTCCCGAAGAAAATTATCAATAAGAATTTTTCCGTTTTCCCCTGAAACTTCCGGATGAAACTGCACGCCCCAAAGTGGAAGCATTGGATGACGCATTCCTTCGATTGTGTATGTGTCAGAAGTAGCCAGGTGAAGAAAACCAGCGGGCAGGGTAATGCCTTCCGTATGATCCTGCCGCATAATGGTCCGGCTGGAAAGATCCCTGAACAATGGGTCTTGTTTCATTACACGGATCTCCACTTCCTTCTTTACTTCTTTACCACGAAAAATTTTTCCCCCGTGTAAGATTCCCATCAGTTGGTGGCCGAAACAAATACCGAGTACCGGAATTTTTCCCTGCCGGATGAAACCAAACTTTTGATGATAAGGCGCATGATCCGTTTCCGTAAACATGGTGGGCGATCCGCTGAAAATAATTGCCCCGCAACTCGTCAGCTCTGCCTCTGAAGTTTCCTGCCAGGCGACTGTTTTGTTTTCAACACCGCAATCCGCAACCATCTCCGCGATCGCCGTTGTCTTTTTGCTTCCGAAATCAATAATTATAATCACTGTGCAAGTTGATTTTTTTTGTACGGTGCTGATTGTATCATTGCGCATGCTCCTGAAAAGACAAAAGACCTGAAACATTTCAGTTTCAAGTCCCATGCCTTAATCAATTATTTATGTTTTATTTTTTATTATCGACGATCATCATTTCCACACGGCGATTCTTCTGTCTTCCTTCCGGCGTATCGTTCGGATAAAGCGGGCGGGTCTGACCGAACCATTCGGTGCGCAGCTGATCGGTGCTTACGCCGCGTTCAATCAGATATGTCCGCACGGCCTCCGAGCGCTTCTGGGAGAGTTTCATGTTTGAAGCAGGTTTTCCGACATTATCAGTGTGTCCGCTGATCCTAAGCGCCCAGTCCGGATGCTTCTTCAGCAGCGCTGCAAGCTCATCAAGGGATGCGTAGGAGGAACCACGGATGATCGCCTTGCCTGTTTCGAATTCGAGGTTATCAAACGCTTTCTTTACCACTTCCGCTTCTTCCTTGGTAAGCACGATGGGTACATCTTGCACTACTTCTTTCTTCAGGCCTTTGTCCACCGGCTTTGGCAGCTCGAACCGGAAGAGTCCATCAACCTGGCTGCGAATTGCGCGCTTGGCAAGTCCGTTTGAGATAACCTTCACTTCGTTAACACCGATGGTTTTATCCGGATCCCCTTCGAGGCGGAACACGCAGAGTGAATCCTGTGGAAGACTTTCGAAAGCGAAGCTGCCGTCTTTTGCCTGGCGAATAGATGAAAGACTCTGGCCGGCGATGTTTACAAGATGGAGACGAACTTCAGGGCAACCTTCGTTGTCAACCGGGCCTGGTTTTTCCGGGCAAAGGTCAAGCTTGTCCATCACGCCATCACCGTCGCGGTCAGGGCAGCCCTTGAATTGGGCCAAACCTCTTTCGTCCGGACAATCGTCTTCTTTGTCAATGATTTTATCCCCGTCTTTATCCGGGCAGCCATTGAATTCCTGCAGACCCGGATCATCCGGACATGCATCGTTCGAATCGATAATGCCATCATTGTCGCGGTCCGGACAGCCGTTGAATTGTTTCAGTCCCGCGATATCAGGACAGAGGTCTTCTGAATCCTGCACGTGGTCGCCATCGCGGTCAGGACAACCGAGGAATTCCCATATACCCGGCACATCGATGCACTTATCTTTCGGATCAGAAACTTTGTCAAAGTCCTTGTCGCGCGGCTCGCGGTACATGATAGGAATTTTCAGCGCGAAAAACAGATCCGCCCCGTAGATCGTTTGTGAAGAGCTGAGATAGGTTGCAAGATGATTTGTTCCGATGATCAGCGGTCCCATGCGCAAACACGCGCCGAGATTAAAGTTACGGTACTGGTTGTATGAGAACGGGATCATAACGCCAAACCACCGGTGATCCCAGCGTGGCGTGATGCTGACAGTTGTAAGCTCGTGTACTTTACTCGCATTGTTTTTCCACTGAACTGCGAGATAAGAATTGAAATTCACATAAAAATCCCGCCATACCTGGTAATCGATTTGGATGCCCACGGCAGTGGGAAGGTTCATGCCATAAACGTCGTCGGTTGGACGTGAGTCGAAACGAGCCCGCAGGCTGTCATTCAAAGCGCGAACGGGCATATCAGAGCTGCTTAACCCTTTGCCCAGCGAATCAATATTCCAGTTGTTGACATCGGCAATGAAATTGTTGCTGAATTCGCCCCGTTCGAATCGAATCACACCAAGATCGGTTATAGATAACCCGACGCGTAATTTGTATTTATTATGCGAAAGTCTCCAGAGATTCGTTTCGCCGTCCATGTCATACTTGTGATCCTGCCAGTCGGGCCGCCATTCGTAAACCATGCCGAAATCCAATCCAACGCTGGGTTTGGAAGACACTTTATAATTCACCTCCCCATTGGCCGGAAATTCAAAATTGGTGGAGTGGCTGTATTCAATTTCCGAATGGATAAACGTGAGCGTGTCATTTGAAACCGTCATATACTCGAGATTTTTCGCGTACATATAAGCAGAACCAAGTCCTAATAATAATTTTGGAGTCGCCCCGGCTTTGAAGAAGTGTTCATTATCATCAATTACAATTTGCGCGTACGTGACGCCGATTTCTACCCACGACATAAACTGCACGCTGAACATTTTATTGGTGAATGGTTTCAGCCAGTTAGCGCTATCCATAAAATCAGCGTATAGCTGGTTCGCAAGCGGCTGTTCGATGCCATCTACGTTCACGTATGTGCGAACCGCCGAGGTAAGACCAACTGCAAATCCGCCTTTACTGAAGGATGCCATGAACCCGGGTAGCTCAACACGGTTGCTTAGGAAAACGGATTTATTTTTTCCGTCCTGCCGGGTGAGCAGGTATTTTGATTGAAACTGAGGATCAGCAAATGCGGGGAATCCAATCGTGTTTTTATCCGTGTCATTATCCCTGCGGATCGCGTCGCGGTAAGAACCTTCATGGGCCAAAGCGGTTTTGCTGAAGCCAACATAATTATTCTGGAATAAAAAATTAAAACCTGCAAGCTGGATATCCGCCTTATACCTGCTGTCGGCAATAGACGCGGGGTTAAGATGAATACCGGTTACACCTGCATAATTACTGTTTGCATAACCCAAAAAGTCCTGACCATAGGACGCAAGAGGCAATAAACCTACAGCCAACAGCGCTCGAATTTGCTTTTTCATATAAGATAGAGGTTTTGTGCGGGGCCGAAAGTTACGGAAAATGGTTCAGGACGTAAAAAAACTACAGGGTAAATAGTCATAATCATTATTTAAATGGGTATGCGCAAAGGTATTTTCCATTATTCACGCCAACCAGTGTATAGCCATTTTCACCATTCAGACTACCAATGGTAAACAAGCCCGTGCCTGGCAATGGAAATCCTTCTGCAATTGCTCCTCCCCGGTTAACCAGGTGAAGTTCAGCCACGGCTGGACAAACGATCCCCATGCGTATGTCATTCGCTGCAAATCCGAATAACAATACCCTGGGGATGATGGGATTGTTGCAGGAATAATGGATCACAGGTGTCTTGTCCTGGTTAAAGACCAGCAGATTCCTGCTGTCCACGAAAATAAACTCACGGCTGCCATCGCCATCAATGTCGTGGTATTCGAAGCCAGGCGATTCTTTAAAGTCAAGGAAATGGATGCGTTCAAGTTCATCAGAAAGCGAAAGCCGGCTCACATTACCAAATGAATCTGCGCTGACGAGCCTGGTCCTGGATAGATCTTTGCCGGGTTCCAGAAACACCTGTCTTACGGGCGTATTCAACTGGCCCTTCAAGCGCAAACGTAATTTTCCGTGCCGGTCGGTAATGTATGTTTTCCCTTGCAAATCTACGATAATGATATAGTCTTTGCCTGCTACCAGCGCATGCTGGACCGACGCTGCCACGATCTCTCCGGTTGACGGATTTTCCCATCCCGGCACCCGGGCTCCTTTAACAGTGAAGTTGTACACTTTTTTGTCGGCGCATGCAATTAAGAAACGGTAATCCCGGTTATTGTCATAATCCAGCACGCGTACCTGGTTCGTTGCCGGGGCGGGAAGTTTAACCGGGAAAGGCGGCAGGTAATTTCCGTTGCGGTCGAGGATGTGAAGTGATGAAGCCGTGTTGAAGGCCAGCTGGAGCTTATCATTTTTTAATGCGTCTACCTGGACCACATCGCCAATAATCTTTTCATCCAGCTGACGTTTCCAGAGGATCGAACCGGTAGAGCTGAGCAGGTAGAGCTTGTTGCCATCGTCCTGCAGAAAAATATCAAAGCCTTTTGTATTATGATTTTTAATAAGCCATGGTTTGCCGCTGAAAGTGGAATCCAGCGGTGTTTCCCAAAGGGAAGAGATGCTTCGCTTGCTTTGCGGATTATGCCGCACAAAAATATTTGTATAGAACAGCCGGTTAGCGGCCGTGCTGAACTGTGCTGCCAACCCGTCGAACTTTCGCAGCAGATGCTGGTGTATTTTTAAATCTTCACCGAACGATTCAGTTGCCAGATCGCGCAGCTGATTATAACAGGCGGAAGGAGAAACATAAAAACTGACATTCGCTTCCATCGCCATATTCGATGCGAAGTCGGCATAGGTTTTATTCCTTCCCAGCGTGTGACCGTTTTCGTTATCCGCAATGATTGCAAGCAGTGTTTTTTCATCCGGCGCGAAAACAACAAACTGGCGGATAATCGTGTAATAGCCAATCTCCAGACCGGCAAAAAGTTTTCCGAATGTTATGGGTAGCATGCCATTTAGCGGAATTTTCCGGATGATATAACCCGTAGAATCAACCGACGCGGACTGAAGCGTATCCTGTTTTGAAATCAATGCCTGCATCGATTCTTTGGCAACAGCCGTATTCGTGGTGCCCAGGAATGCAACTTTCGAAATTCCGCCATCCGGTGAAGGCATTTCCGCAACAGCAATTTCATTTCCCAGCCATTTTCCGATGCTTTCATGCGGCTTATAATTTTTCAGCTTTCCCAACTCGTCCAGCTGTCTGCGCTTCTCACCTGCATGGTCCGCTTTATCGAGATAAGCTTCATATTGCACCAGGTATTCGTCAATATTGCTGATCCCAAAATCAATATACCATAAAGCGTTTGACGGGATCACATCATCCGCTTCAACAGGCTGCGGTTGCTGACCCTGGAATACGGAGAGAAAATGCGGTGCGGTATCTTCCGGAAGTGTAAAGCCATTAAGTAAAACAGCATTCGGCCGGAGAGAGAGATCGAGCGCCATCCACCCGGCAAATTGTCCAAGATCATCCAGCCTTGCGTGCGCAGATTCTCCGGCTATCCTTTTTAACGCGACTGCCAGCCGGTTGCAATGGATAAAAACATTGGCTGCAACATTTTTGCCCGCAGTTGCATGTACCTTTCTGAAAGCTGCATCGCTCAGCAGGTTTTGCTGATCATCCAACTGATCCAATCCTGATTTCAGGAGCGCTTCGTTCTGTGAAATCATCACCAGGCCATCACGCATGGCTACGACAAAACCATTTTTATCCGGCTCACCATACTTCAACAGCCGGCTTTTTTTCCAGGAGGATTCGGAAATTTTATTTGAGCCTGCATGTGCGCTTAAAAAGTCAGCGAACGCATCCATGTCACCTGCGGTTGGCAGGGAAAATGAAAGTGTAAAATCGATTTTAGTAACACCGGTATTATGCAGCGACAACCAGCTATTGCTTCTGTCAAGAAGCGCTGCTATATCAGGGTCTGCAACCAGTAATGAATCAACCAGTGCAGCTTTTTCTGAAACATTCTTTGCCCATTCAGTTTCGTTCCAGGCTGCCCATACAAGATTTCCCTGGTTCAGCGTTTTCCAGGCTTCCCGGATATTTTCTGAGCTTATCACGCAGAATGCGGAAGATGGAACAGCGCCAAGCGGATCAGGCGCCTTTTGTTCGAGCCGGCTGATTTTCAGAAAACCAAAGACAGCAGCGCCTGTGAAAAGTGCTGCGCCGATAATGACCAGGATACGGTTTCGTCGCGACAAAGTTGTTTGCTTATTACGCGAAAGTTACCCTGTTGTGCGCTAGTCATCTTCCCGGATATGCAGAACTTATTAAAATCGGGATGTTAAGATTGGGAGGAATGGGGGCTATCCAATAAAAAGTTCGTAGGAATTACTACTCAGGACTGTAAATAACAATAAAATTATTTAATGGCTAAACCTAAAATAATATTTTGAATCACCCCTGGCCGGAATAACTCGGCAAGAAATTTATGTAATTCCGAAGCCTGCAACATTAGGGCGTTTGGCTGGAATTCCGGCGGAAAAATCCGCGGGGGCATGTGCGTGAGAAAACCATGGAGCTCAGGCGGGATGTGCGTGGAGCTCCCGAAGGAAATCGGGATTGGTTTTCGATCGATTTTTTCGGCGAAGAATTCCTGTCAAACGACCGTAGGTTGCTAATTTTTGCTTCTTTTTTCTAAAAAGAAGAAAAAAAAATAAATGACACGTGAAAGTTGAATTGCGTGGAACTTTTTTTCGGAGAATAGAAATTATTTTGGATTCTATAGAATTTCCTAAGTAATATGTCATCCGGCTATTGCGGTTTCGTTTTTGAATTGGCGCAGCCATTGAAGCGCATCTTCTTCGTTTGTGAACAGCCTTGTCGGGTAAGGCGGCTTTTTCAATTGAAGGAAAACGTTTGCGATGAATTTTGAAAGTGTGGAATTGGTAATCAGCGCCAGCGCCTGTATGAACTTTGGTGTTTCTTCAGCCGCATAATCGCGGGCTTCTTTTTCGGGTGGAGAAAGATTAGTGACATTACCCAGCCAGCAGACTTTATTCCCCCCGGAATTTGCCCGGATGAATTCAAAAGACTCCCGGAGCGCCGCTTTTGTCAGGGGCGCGTTTTTTTTTGTAATCGAACAAAAAATGCCGTCTTCATTGAACCACATAAGAGAAAGTGGCGTCTCAAAAGTTCGGTTACCCGGTTTAGGTTGCATGGCCAGCTTTTCCGTAAAATTAGGAATGCAATTGCAAGGATTGGTAAAAACTGATAACCATCAGATTCTTTAAACCTTTATTCCTAACTTTCGTCTTAATTCCAATCAACGCGTATTCCTATGAAGTATTCGAAAATATTATTCGTTTTGGCGATCACGGCCTCCACAGTGATGCCTGCACAGGATGAAAAGGCCCCTGATTCACTTGGATTGCCGGGTGACCATTTTGATCTTTTTGGAGCACTGGAGCTCTTTAAATCCGCAACCAGTCTTGAGGAATTTGAGAAAAAGCTGAACGAAGAATCCGGCGAAGTGAATAACCTCGACCTGAATGAAGATGGCAAAGTGGATTATGTGCGTGTCATTGACAACATGGATGGAGAGGCGCACGCGATCATCCTCCAGGTTCCTGTTAATGAAAGTGAATCACAGGATGTTGCGGCAATCGAGATTGAAAAAACCGGCGCTGAAACGGCAAATCTGCAGATTGTTGGTGATGAAGAATTATACGGCGCTGATTATGTCGTGGAGCCCACAGATGCGAAAGCATCGTCCGGATCTCAGAACTGGTCGGATGTGAAAAATTTCAGCCGTTTGCATGTCGTCATGAATGTATGGTTCTGGCCTCCGGTGCGTTTTATTTACGCGCCCGGTTACAGAGTCTGGGTTTCTCCCTGGCGATGGGCAGTTTATCCGGTATGGTGGACACCATGGAGACCCGTTGCCTGGCATGTTCACCACAAGCGTGTCATACGCTATCATCATCATTTTTATTATGGTCATCACCGCAGAATGGTGCGCGCCCACGCTGTATATGTGCATCACCGGAAAACCTCGCCGGTTGTACATCAACGCAACGCACCCCGGCACCAGGCCCGGGCGGCACATCCTGGTTCAAGACAACCGGCTGTTAAAAAAGGCGGGGGACAAAAAGGTAAAGCGCAACCAGGGCGGACAAAAGCAAAGGCAGGAGCGAAGCCCGGACCTAAAGGCGGAGGGGGCAAAGGAGGTGGAAAAGGTGGAAGGAAATAAATAAAATCTCATTTTTCCGGCGCAAAAGCCGGCAAATTAATTTTATTTGAAATATAAAATGCCCAGTTAGAACGACCGGGCATTTTTCGTTTGTAACTTTGCCGGACAGGGCTCGTGGTTTACTATTTTCACATGAGCCGGAAGAAGAATGGAAGGGCCGCTCAACAGCATATTTTTTTCAAAATGCCCGAAATGCAACCTCGGGGATCTTTACGAAGACAATAATCCCTGGCATTTATCAAAACTCGGAAAGATGAAAATTGCCTGTCCCGTCTGCGGGCAGAAATACGTTCCCGAAACCGGTTTTTATTATGGAGCGATGTACATTTCATACGCGCTATCGGTCGTGCTGATTTTTATTCCGGCATCGATCATGTATTTTAAATTTGAAGTGGAATTCAGAAATGTTCTTTTTACTGTACTTGGTATTTACCTGTTGGGGTTTCCCTATATTTTCAGATTGTCCCGCAATATCTGGCTGAATATTTTCGTCCGTTTTGACCCGGAGCTTCACAACCGTCTTATGCGTCGGCCGGATAAATGATTTTTTGATCCGCTTGCTAAATTCCCCCGTGAGCAACAATGAAATAGGGGCAGGGCAGCAATCTGGCACCTCGTTTGCCTGTGTAAGTGAAAAATCACATCTTTGTTATGAACTTCCCGATGCAAAATTTTCGCCTCTTTACCTTGTTGCTGTCTTTTACGACCGCATTGCTGTTTATTTCCTGCCAGCCGGAAGAGGAGCCTATTCCCGCAGATCCGCGCGATACGTATGTTGATCAATGGACATGCAATGAAAACAGTACTGTCGCCGGGCAGGTGAACCCTTACACGGTGCATATCAATAAATCGACCACCAGCTCTTCGCAGGTGCTGATCGAAAACTTTTATAACCTTGGTTTTGGCGTGAAAGCCACGGCAACGATCAGCGGTAATTCCATTACACTCGCAACACAAAGTCTTGCCACTTACCAGATGCACGGCAGTGGAAGCAAAACCGGCTCAAACACGCTCAGCATGACGTATTACGTGGATGACGGAAATGAAATCGATACCTGCGTTTCCACTTTCACCCGACAATGATAAATTGATTTTTAAACCATAACCTCCTCCTGATGAAAAACGCACTACTGAAAACGATGGTTGCCGTGCTGGCCGGCCTGATGCTTTCAATTCCTTCTTTTGCCCAATTGACTGCCGCTGAAAAGAAGTCGTATGAGAAATCGGTGGAGCAGTATAAAGACGGCCAGTA
>DATDOQ010000034.1:0-2425 GCA_035293205.1 Bacteroidia bacterium | reverse complement strand
AAAAATACAGCTTCAGTTTGGTAAAAAAGGACGGCAAGGATATAAACAACAGTTCGGGGTTGTATCGGGCGGTTTTCAAAAAGATGTAGCTGCGAACAATGACACAGAAAAAAGGGCTACGAGCAGACCCTAAACCCCTTAACGCCGCTTCCCACCATCCTCCAATCCTCCATTTCCTTATCTTTGCCAATGAAATTTACCTATCTAGAAGTCAACAAGTCAGCTAATTTATCCTTGCCAGGTCTGGAGATCTAAAATTGTAAATTGTAAATCGTAATTCGTAAATTCTAAAATGAAAGTAGCAGTCGTCGGAGCCACAGGACTCGTTGGAACAAAAATGTTGCAGGTACTTGAGGAGCGCCATTTTCCAGTGACAGAACTTATTCCGGTAGCATCCGAAAAATCGGCCGGGAAAGAAATTGAGTTTGCCGGGAAAAAGTATCTCGTCGTGACCTTAACCGACGCGCTTGCAAAAAAGTCTGACCTCGCGCTTTTTTCAGCAGGCGGAAGCATCTCCCTGGAATGGGCGCCGAAATTTGCCGAAGCTGGAATTACAGTCATCGATAACTCTTCCGCCTGGCGCCTGGATCCATCAAAAAAACTGGTCGTGCCCGAAATTAACGCGGAAGTTCTGACTGCTGAAGACAAGATCATCGCAAATCCCAACTGCTCCACGATCCAGATGGTGGTTGCGCTGAATCCTTTGCATAAAAAATACCAGATCCGCCGCATTGTGGTTAGCACGTACCAGTCGGTGACCGGAACGGGGAAAAAAGCGGTGGACCAGATGATGCATGAACGGCGCGGGGAAAAAGGGGAGATGGTATATGCATACCAGATCGACATGAACTGCATCCCGCAAATTGATGTTTTCCTCGATAACGGTTACACCAAAGAGGAAATGAAAATGGTGAATGAGACGCGGAAGATCATGCGCGATGAAACGATCCGGCTGACCTCAACCACCGTGCGTATTCCCGTTATAGGCGGCCACTCCGAAGCGGTGAATGTGGAATTTGAAAAAGAATTTGACCTGGCCGAAGTGCGCGCGATCCTCGAAAAATCGCCCGGCGTAAAAGTGATTGATGATCCGAAGAACCTGAAGTATCCTATGCCGCTGATTCATGCGCACGATAAAGACGAAGTGTTCGTAGGCCGCATCCGCCGTGATGAGTCACAGCCGAAAACTTTAAACTTATGGATCGTTTCAGATAATCTGCGCAAAGGCGCTGCGACGAATGCGGTGCAGATTGCGGAATATCTTGTAGAGAAAAAGCTACTTGGAAATTCCGCGAAAGTAGCACGAACCGCGTAAGAGGGTTTATTCTTCAGCAGCAGGATTAGTTCCATCCGCGGCAATTTCTTCCGGTTCCGGATCGGGAATATAAACCGGGTAGCGCTGCAGTCCGAAAAATGCCGCCGCGCCGATAGCGGCCGCCAGTGTAAATATGAGCAGCTGAACCGAAGCGGCCAAAGGCGGATTATCCTGTCCGGCATTGCCATCTGCAAGCAAAACAGTTGCCATCGACGGGTAGCTTTGCGGGATCATCCGTGCATACGTAAGGATCAGGAATGAGGCGATCAGGAAAATCAACATCCCGAAAAAAACATTGGTCGCAAGCACACGCCGATCACTCAGGCGGACCGGCTTGCCATACAGCCTTCGCTGAAACACGATCAGCAACAAAACTCCGATCGAAATTGCTGCGTCCGCTATATTAAAAACCGGCCTGAAAAAAATAAAGTCTTCGCCTCCCCAGATTGGGAACCAGTCAGGAAACACACCAGCGATCAGCGGGAAATAAAACATGTCCACCACTTGTCCGTGCAATACGCCGGCATAACCGCCGCCGGAAGGAAAAGATTCCGAAACATTCTGATCCCAGACATCGCTTGCGCTGAAGATCTTTCCATAAAAAATACTGTCGAGAATATTTCCGAACGCGCCGGCAAAGATGAGCGAAACGCAAACGAGCAGCAGCGGGCGCGCATTTTTTCTGCGAAGCAGCGTAACAAGATACCAGCCGATCCCGGCAATTGCCAGCAAACGGAAAATGCTGAGCAATAATTTTCCCCACGCGCCTTCACCAAGCTGCAGACCGAATGCCATCCCTGGATTCTCTACAAAATGCAGGTAGAACCAGTCGCCCGTTACGCGGAACGCTTCACCGATATACATGTGCGTTTTGATCCAGATCTTAATGGACTGGTCAATCAGCAGCACGCAGAAGATAATTGCAAGCGCTTTTTTCACGGGCACAAATATGGAGAATGATTTACGATTTTCAATTTGCAATCGCGCACCAGTCATTACGAATGAAATTTATTCAGAAAGGGGAAATTCTGCATTTCATGATAGCAAATGCAGAAAGCCACCTGCTGAAAAACAGATGGCCTCCGGGAACAATCGTTTGTTAGCGGTTCT
>DATDOQ010000033.1:0-9518 GCA_035293205.1 Bacteroidia bacterium | reverse complement strand
AAGGGCTCGAAAGCAGCTGGACATTATTGAATGATGGCAGCTCAGTAAGCTATTCGAACCTGCCGCCCGGAAAATACCGTTTGCTCGTGCGTGCCGGGAATTCAAATAATGCCTGGAGCTCACCCTACTTTTTTACTTTCAGGATCAATCCTCCTTTCTGGGGCACCTGGTGGTTTTTTGTTGGGGCGCTGGTTTTACTTTTCTCGATTGCGGTTTTGCTCACGTTTTTATACCGCCGTTTCCGCACAGAATTTTTGCGGCGTAACAGCACTTTTGGCGATTATCAATTGCGAACCGCGCGACTGGTTCTTCTTATTTCAGGTGTTTTGTATCCGTTCGCTATTTATATCTGCGACAAAATCGCGACCAATCTGAATGTTCAGACCGGCGTGAGCGTGCTGCTCGGATTAACGGTTTTACTCGCCGGCATATTAACTTATTTGTTGCCGCTGGCGCGCAAATTCGCAGCGATACTTTCTTACACTTGTTTTGTCCTGATCATTTCGCATATCCTGGCGCTTAATTATCTCAATGATATGCATCCTGTTCTCGTGGTCATGCTTGTGGTCGTACTTGGCGGGGGCGGTGTGGTTTTTGACAATGTCCGTTCGCTGACCATTTTCGCTTCCGTGATCATCATCGCGACGGTTTTGCTGATGTACGCGGTTGGCACCGTTGCGCAGTATAACCGGTGGCTGTTCTTGTTTGGCGTTGTGGTTTCGATCGTCATCACCTTTCTCAATGTGTTTTCAAGACTGAGTCTTTTTCGCAGGCTGGTTTTTGCAGACACCACGATCAACAATTCGAAAAGTCTTGTACTTGCGGCGGATGAGAACGGCAAAATTATTTTTGTCAGCAAAAGCATTCGCGAGATCCTGGGTTATACGGAAGAGGAGCTGCTTGGCGATGGCTGGTGGAAAATCCGGACAGACGATCCGGAGGAAAACGAACGGATCCGCCAGCAAATCCTGCGTACAACCGGTCCTACCCCAGTGTATGTGGCCACTGCGCGCGCGAAAAATGGTTCGCCGCGCTGGATACAATGGTCCGATACGGAACTGGAAGGCGGAATTAAAGTCGGGATCGGCGTGGACATTACCGACAAGCATGAAATAGAAGAACGGTACCGTCATATTGTCGAGTCAGCGTCGGATGTTATTTACACGGCGGATCACCTGGGGAACCTGACTTACATTAATGATGTTGCGCTTAAGATCACGGGTTATCAACCGGAACAATTGCTGGGCCGTCACTTTACCGAAGTTGTCCAGTCGGACTGGGTGAAGGATGTCAAACGGTTTTATGAAAAACAATTTATCCGGAAAACAGTCACAACGTATTTTGAATTTCCAACTGTAGCGGCAAGCGGTGAAATTATCTGGCTGGGGCAAACGGTTCGGATACTGTTCGATCAGAAGCATCCTGATTATATCCGCGGATTCCAGGCGATCGCGCGTGACATTACCGAAAAGAAAAAATACGAAGAGGAGCTGGAAAAGCTTTCACTTGTCGCCAGTGAAACGATCAATGGCGTTTTGATCTGCGCGCCCGATGGTTCGATCGAATGGGTGAACGAAGGTTTTACGCGTATCACGGGTTACTCCATTGAGGAGGTAAAGGGAAAGCTCGCGGGTGATGTGCTTGCCGGCGACCGGACAGACAGGAGCGCGATCACGGAAGTGCGCCAGCATTCGCAAAAGGCGGAAGGATTTCATAAAGAGTTTCTTGTCTATCACAAGGACGGTCATGAAATATGGATCGCCGTGAGCAATACGCCAATCGTGGATGAGGATGGAACGATGCTGAAGCAGATCGAGATCTTCAATGATATTACTGAAAAAAAGCGGTACGAGATTCAGCTGAACCAGTACTCAACGCGGTTGGAAACACTCAATATCGCGAAGCAGGATCTGTTGCGTTCCAACACCATTGACCAGGTTGCAGAAAATGTACTCATGAGCCTGACAGATCGCTTGCCGTATGTGCAGCGGACCTCGCTGGCTCTTTTCGACTGGCATAGTGGCAAGATGGATTTTTATTCGGTTTCGGGCCTCAACGGGTCAAAAAAGCTTGAGCGGAGCGTCATGGCTACAAACACTTTCAGGAGCCTCGATGTATTAAAAAACAACCAGCATTATTATATGCATGACCTCGCGCGGGAAAAAAATCTTTCCGAATCAGATCATGAAAACCTGGCCGTGGGGATCCGTTCGTACCTGATGACGCCGTTATATGTGAATGGCCAGTGGCTGGGTTCCCTGAATATCGGCGCGACCAGAGAAGGCGCGATCCCGGAAGATGATTTCGATATGGTCCGCGAGGTGGCTGATGCCATGTCGAATTCGATTCTTCAAATGCGGTTCCGCGAAATCATTGCCCAGAAAAATGATGATATCTCCGCGAGCATTCTGTACGCGCGCCGCATCCAGGACGCGATCCTTCCGCCCGAAGAAACGCTGCGCGAACAGGTAGGCGACGTATTTGTATTTTACAAGCCGAAAGACATGCTTAGCGGTGATTTTTTCTGGGCGGAAAAACTTGGAAAGTATACGTTTGTGGCCGTCGTTGATTCTACAGGTCACGGCATGCCCGGCGCGCTGCTGAGTTTAATGGGACAGAACCTGCTGAACCAGGCGGTGCATGAACGGCATCTGACACGACCATCCGCGATTCTTGATTATCTGAATGCCGGCATACAGCATACGCTGAATCAATACAAAAGTGTGGGTGAACTGCGTGACGGAATGGATATTTCGCTCTGCGTTTTCGAAGAGGGAAGCCGGAAAATGCAGTTTGCGGGCGCCGTAAATCCATTGTATGTCATCCGCGACGGCATGCTGATCCAGTCGAAAGGAAACCGTTTTTCAATCGGCAGTTATTTCGACAACCGGATGCGTCCCTTCACCAACCAGGAAATGGAGTTGTCGGCCGGTGACGTAATTTATCTTTTCACAGATGGTTACCCGGACCAGTTCGGCGGCAAAAACGACCGGAAATTATCCCACCGCGGCTTCCGCGAACTCTTGCTTGAAATTCATCAGGAAGAAATTCCGGTGCAGAAAAAAATGCTCGGGGAACACCTGGCAAAATGGATGGGAAAAAGAGTGCAGACCGATGATATTTGTATTATCGGCATCCGGATACAGTGAAATATTGCAATGAAGGGTTACGGATCACCATCGCGCGTTAATTTTCCATTCTGAAAATTTAATTCTCTTCCATCATGCAGGAACGGATCCTTTACGAGGATAATCATTTACTGGCCGTCAATAAAAAACCTTCGGAACTTGTGCAGGGCGATAAAACCGGTGACGCGCCAATGGGTGAAGAAATAAAAGCATATTTGAAAAATAAGTACGAGAAGCCGGGGGAAGTTTTTCTCGGCGTAATTCATCGAATAGACCGGCCGGTGAGTGGTGTTGTGCTGTTTGCAAAAACCGGGAAAGCGCTGGCGCGGATGAATGAACTTTTTCGTACCCGCGAAGTTCAAAAGACCTATTGGGCCGTGGTCGCCAATCGTCCGCCGCATGACAACGGTACGCTTATACACTGGATGAAGAAAAATGAAAAGCTGAATAAATCATTTGCCTCAGAAATGGAAACCAAAGGCTCCCTCATAGCGGAGCTGCAATACAGCCTCATCAAAAGATCCGACCGCTATTTCCTGCTGGAGATCCTGCCGCTGACCGGCCGTCATCACCAGATCCGCGCGCAGTTAGCTGCCATCGGTTGCCCCATCAAAGGCGATCTGAAATACGGCGCAAAACGATCCAATCCCGACGGATCCATACATCTCCACGCGCGAAAACTTGCGTTTATGCATCCGGTGAAAAAAGAATCGGTGGTGATTGAAGCTCCTGTTCCGGATGAAAATTTATGGAAAGCGCTGGGTTGAAATGGGTGAGAAAAGAAATCCACTGATAAATCGATTGTGTCAATTATTGAACACCCGTATCATTCCGTACTGACGGGTACAAGGTGGGAAGTTCTTACCTTTAATGCATCCCGGCGCTGATCCGGAAATATGGGCATCTCTAAAAACCCGCTCATTACTGTGTTGCCTTCGCCACGAAAAATCCTCATTTACACAGGTAAACTCCGGTTTTTCGTTACTTCGGCGCCTTGTACTGATCAGGTTTTTAGAAATGCCCTGTTGATGTTTAAGAATTGTTAGAGATTCCCATATGCTATTCCGGCGAATTTTATACTGGTCAAATTTCACGGTGATCCGCTGGCAGTTTTTAATTACGCTGCTGGCGTTTTGGGGAGCATGGTCCTACCTGGAATCAAGGTACAACCAGGACGATGGCGGATTCTGGATCATGATGGAAGGCGCGATCCGCATCATCTTCGAAGCCGTGCTCTGGCTTTGCGGCTTCAGCCTTTTCACCGCCTTTATCGCCTGGATCTGGTTTCATTTCCGGAACCGGAACGGAGATGTGCAGGTAAAGCTAGCTGTCGGAGAAAAAAACCGCGCGGAAGCTGGACTTGTTCCGGTGACAATTGAGATTCCGGGAGTGGTGCGACCGCTGCTGGGAACTGTTCGCGCCCGGCTCGTGTTCTCGAAAATGCGCTTGTCGGAATCCGTTCTTCTCGATCTGAATGTTCGTGCGCATGGTGCCCTGCTGCGCCGCGCGATCAAAGGAACGGGCGCTATAGAAATGCATGACCGCGGAATTTACGATGTCGAAGAAGTAAATATTTTCTTTTGTGATATGCTGCGGCTGATCGCCATTCCATTCACGATTCCGGCATCAAAGCAGCTTTTTACCCTGCCGCGCGAACTTCCGCCGAAGCAGGTGAAAGCTTATCCCAATACAACGGAAGAACAAAAGCACCGCATTGAAATTCCCAAAAGGGTGGAAGGCGAATACCTCAGCTATAAAGATTTTGAGGGTGGTGATGATGTGCGGCGCGTTGTATGGAAAATTTACGCGCGCACCGGTGACATTGTTGTCCGTATTCCGGAAACGATGGATCCGTATGCTTCGCATCTTTATTTTTACGCGAGCTTTTACAATGCATTGGGTGATCCGGATAACAGTCTTTTTGAAACAGAACTGCTAAACGTTTATAAAGACAAAGTGCGGAATCTTTATGAAGCGCTGCAGAAAAACGGATTTGATATGCGCCTGCCACATGACCAGGAAACACCAAAGTTGGCAGGAATGAGCGATAAGAAGAACGAACTGTTTCACATTGCCGCCGCATCCTGGCAAAAAACAAAACGCCCGGACGAATTTATTCAAATCAGAAAGGCAGCCTTTGTCACAATGTCTTCCGCTGTTCCTGCTGAAGATATCAGCCGGCTGTTGCAAAACCTCCCGTTGCATATTCCGGTGGTGGCTTTCCGTTTGTCGGACGCAATTTCATCACCGCTCCGTCTTAAATTCAGGCATTTGTTTTTCAGGCCACGGCGCACACCGGCGGATAAGCTTCGCCGTCCGTGGACACTTTCTCCATTGCGCATTCGTTTGCAGCGTAACGAGCGGGAATTGCAGGATATTTTTAAAAAGCGCGGCAACGCGTGGCTGATTTCTTCGAACGCATGAGTATCGCGCCCAATACCTCCCGCAATGTTTTTCAGCTGATGATCCGGCTGCTGTTTGAAGTGCTGCCCACCGCGCTCGTGATCTTTCTTACACTCAGGTTTGTCAATGTGTCTTTCAGTGGATTCGATACGGGCTACGAAAAGCAGGCGCTGTATTTTAATCTTGGAATGGCTATCGCTTACTCCCTGTATTTTTTTCGCGCCCGGTTTATCATCACTTTCGGGTTGCTTCTTTTAACGTACTGGATCATCGCATTCATCATTGGAAAACTTCCGGGTGAATTTGATGTTTTTCGCGCGATGATCAGCTTCCGGCTCTACGCCACTTTGTTTATCGGCGGATGGATCGCGGGATTTTTATTGGCGCGCATCCGCTTCGCTTACATCATTATTTCTGTTTTCCTGGCTGTTGTAACATTAATTCATATTTCGGGCGCGGATAAAATTGAAGCGGGAACCGCTGACGGTTTGAAAGCATATTTCCTGCTGAACGCACTGCCTGTTGTGGCATACATCCTTTACATGCTTTTTCTCGCGCCTGTGCTTGCCAACCTGGTCGTAATGGATGCAAAACGCGCCGGCAAACTTTTTTTTCGGATCATACTTTTTCTCGCCGTTGTGCTACTGGTTTTTATCTGGCAGACCGGCAAGCATAAAAAAGATTTACAGGCGCGCTGGGAAAAAACACAACAGGAAACGCCACCCGGCGACAAAGGACAGCAACAGCCTTATGATGAAAAGCATGGTTTGCTGGAGCGGGGCCGGCGTGATCAACCGGGGCAAAAACCGCCGGAAGGGGCACAGGGCGAAGACGATGGAGAAGGGGGTTACCGGCTGAAAGATTCGATGAGCATGTCGGACCGGATGAGCCAGGCGGATTACATCATGTTCTGCAGCAAATTAAAAAATTATTTTCCCGACGGCAGTCCGAAACCTTTGTATTTCGTTTATCACTATCTGACGAAATATGATCCGGCGCGGGAAACTTTTACGCGCGATACCGCAATGCCCTTCAACGATGAGCTGCATGTGGATCCTGCCTCGCTGCCCATGTACCGGATGCGGTCAGACAGCACGGTGATAAAAAATTCCCTCGCGACCAAAAGCAGGAAAGTGATTGAAGCGGAAGTTTACATGTCTTCCAATACCTGGAAGCACGCGCTGCTCGGACCTGGCGGAACTTTTTCCTGCCAGTCAATTCCGGTTGACAGCAGCTTTGGAAAAATTTTCAGATCCGCGTATAAAATAAAATCCTACGCGTCCGACCTGAACAACGCCTATTTCGTTTATAATCCCAGCGCCAACCCGATGATTGAGGCGTACCAGCATCAGCGATTCGAAGAGCTGCGCGAAGTGGAAAATTATGCGGATGCTGACAGCACGCTGATGGCTTATTATACACAAATGCCGACCGGCCGCTTGTACGATTCGATTCATGCATTGGCGGCGCGCATTACAAAAGACGCGGAAACGCCGGTCGATAAAGTGATTGCGGTCCGTGATTTCTTTTTGCAAACGGATAAAGAAGGAAACAGGATTTTCCGCTATACGCTGACAACCGGACCACCGGGGGATCCGAATATTCCGAATGCATCCATGCTGTGGAATTTTCTTTTCCGCACGCACCGCGGGTATTGTACGTATTACGCGGGTGCTTCTATTTTTCTTTTACGCGCAGCCGGAATTCCCTGCCGTTTCACCACCGGTTTTGCAACCATTGACCGGAGTGATAAAAATAAAGGCTGGTATTGGTTTTACGCCAGCCAGGCGCATGCATGGACGCAGGTTTATTTTCCGGAATACGGCTGGCTCGATTTCGATATGACCATTGGTAATGAAGATCAAAGGGAAGCGCCGCAGCCGGATGGAACACCACCGCTTCCGCCGCCGGAACCCTGGATAGTTATTCAGGGAAAAGCTGCCACCGAGGCAACGCCCGCCAAAAGTCTCGATGTAACATTTGGCAAGATCATTTTTTTCAATGAAGATTACCAGTTGCGTAAAATTACAACTCTTGAAATCAACGCATCTGTATGCCGTGTGTTGTATGGGAAAAAAGACACGACACTGAGCGCCATCCAACCGGGTGATTCAATTTTCGTGGTTTCTTATCATGATGCCGCAAAGCAGATTCCAATTCCTCGTCCCGGTGTGGATATCGACCGGCAGGTGGGCGATTTTCCGAAACCGCTGGTGGCCGATGAAATTCATATTAAGCCGAAAGATGAATTGAAGCCGGAAGAGGAAGAAAAAAGAAAAAAGAAAGAAAAACCCGAAGACGCACTTACCTGGCAGCAGATCCTGTTGCGAACAGGGATTGCCATGGGGTCGCTGCTCCTGCTGATTCTGCTGATTCCTTCTTTCATTTTCTTATGGCTATTGATGCGCACAGGTGTTGCAGGCACGATTAAGAAAAAGGCTGACCGTGCTTACCGTTTCGCGCTCTTTCATTTTCACATGGCCGGTGACGAGCGTGGGAACGAAACGCCGTTGCAGTACGCGGAAAATAAAATTGATCCAACCTATAACGCCGGATTTACAGATTTCATGCGCCGTTATTTGCGGCTGAAATATAGCAGTCCGGAGCTGCGGCAGGGTGATGCGGAGGCGATCAAAGCATTTAGTTCGAATGTCCGGCCCGCTGTGAGAAGGAAACGCGGATTTTTCAACGTAATTTCCGCTTACTTTAACCTGGCGCGCGCTTACCGTTATATGCACCGGCGTCCCGGCGAAACGGATAAGCCGGCGGAGACAGAATTATTTGATGGCCTGGACACGAAACCGGAATAACTTTAAAAAAACAAACGACCAATACTTGACGCTCATATGGAAACACCGCAGTCAACCGAAAAGCTGACCTTGCTGACGGATAACATCGCAAAAATAATTCGTGGTAAGAAAACGGAAATAAAATATGTGATCACCGCGTTGCTCGCGCGCGGCCATATTTTGCTCGAAGACAACCCGGGCGCGGGAAAAACGGTACTGGCTAAAACGCTGGCGCATTCGATCTCGGGCGCGTTGAATGATCAGGCGCCCATGTCGCCGGAGGGGACAGTTACTTTCCGTCGCATTCAGTTCACACCCGACCTGCTGCCGATGGACCTGATCGGTTCGCATATTTTTGACGATTCGCAAAAGGATTTTGTTTTCAAAAAAGGACCGCTGTTTACGAATGTATTGCTGTCGGATGAGATCAACCGCGCTTCACCCAAAGTGCAGAGCGCGCTGCTCGAATGTATGGCTGAAAACCAGATCTCAGTGGGCGACCGCACCTGGCACCTCGACAATTTCTTTTTCGTCATTGCAACGCAGAACCCGATCGAAATGGAAGGAACTTACCCATTGCCCGCGGCGCAGCTGGATCGTTTTTTCATGAAGATCAGCATGGGTTATGTAACGGAAGATGTGGAGCTGGATATTTACAACCACTATCTCGAGATCGGTGATATCCGGCATACGATACAGCAGGTGATGACTTATAACGATATTATCTCGTTGCAGGACCAAGTAGAAAAAGTGCAGGTTCATCCGGAAATCGTGCAGGGAATTGTAAATATTGTTCAGAATACGCGACGGCACCCGGAAGTAGTTTTAGGCTGTTCGACGCGTGGCGGCATCACTTTTCTGAAATGCCTGAAGGCATGGGCGCTTGTGAGCCAACGGGATTATGTGATCGAAGACGATATTAAAGTGCTTGCGCAACCTGTGCTTCATCACCGCATGATCTTCAGAAACCGTGAAGCTTCGCGTGTGGCGCTGAACCAGATCCTCGACCGCGAATTGTCGCGGCTTTCGAAATTAAAGATTGGCGGGTAATGGTGAATGCGCGGCGAAATACAAGAGAAGTTGCCGGCAGTTTCTTTCTGCTGTGTTTTTTCTTGTTGACGTTAAAAAGTTTTGGTCAGAGCAGCGATGTACGCGCGCGCATCGACATGGATCGCCGCAACCTCAGCTACCAGGATGA
>DATDOQ010000032.1:0-3647 GCA_035293205.1 Bacteroidia bacterium | reverse complement strand
TAAATACCGAAAGCTTTTGAACCTTCCGCGAGCTGGCAGGGATACGCGCCAAGCCGCATGGTGCCGCCTTTGTGCGTGACTTTTTTCTGCGCTTCCAGCAGATCGATCACCGGGTACGGCGTGTTGGCATCCATTTCCGTTGAATGAGCGGCTTTCATTTGCAAAACATTTCTTGCAAATTCAATAACGGCGCATTGCATGCCGAGGCATATTCCAAAGAAAGGCACATTGTTTTCGCGCGCGTAACGGATCGCCGCAATTTTCCCTTCAATTCCGCGGTGCCCGAATCCGGGAGCGACTAAAATTCCGGTAAGACCAGCAAGCCTTGTCTTTACATTTTCTTCCGTGATACTCTCTGAATGGATCCAGGAAAGATTCACTTTGCATTCGTTCAAAACGCCGGCGTGAATGAATGATTCCGCAATCGACTTGTATGAATCTTTCAGTTCAATATATTTTCCCACCAGGCCAATATGCACTTCTGCCTTCGGATGGTAAAGCTTGTCGAGGAAACCTATCCAGTGTGACATATCCGCCGGCGTTTCGGTGGAAAGACCGAGCTTTTGAAGCACCACCACATCCAGCTGCTCCTTCTGCATCAGCAGCGGAACTTCATAAATGCTCTTCGCGTCACAAGCTTCGATTACGGCGTTCGTTTCCACGTTGCAGAAAAGAGCCACCTTGCGTTTCAGCTCGCTGTTGAGCGGATGTTCCGTCCGGCAGACAAGCACATCGGCTGTTACACCATATTCCTGCAGTAACTTTACAGAATGTTGTGTGGGTTTTGTTTTTAATTCACCGGAAGCAGACAGGTAAGGTACAAGCGTGAGATGCACGACAATGACATCTTTCGGCATTTCCCATCTTAGCTGGCGGACAGCCTCCACGTAGGGAAGTGATTCAATATCACCCACCGTTCCACCAATTTCGGTGATGATCACCTGGTGCTGATTGGTGTTTCCAAGCAGGCGGATGCGGTGCTTGATCTCATCCGTGATATGCGGGATCACCTGCACGGTTTTGCCGAGGTAATCACCACGGCGCTCTTTTTCAATAACGGTTTTATAGATTCTTCCCGTGGTGACATTGTTCGCCTGGGAAGTGGGAACATTCAGGTAACGCTCATAATGACCGAGGTCAAGATCCGTTTCCGCGCCATCATCCGTCACATAACATTCTCCATGCTCATAGGGATTAAGCGTGCCCGGATCAACGTTAATATAAGGATCAAGCTTCTGGATAGTAACGGAATAACCTCTCGACTGGAGCAACTTGGCCAGCGAGGCAGAGACAATTCCTTTACCTAAAGAAGAGGAAACACCCCCGGTTACGAAGACGTACTTTGTGGAAGACATAAAAATGGTGTGGCTGGTAACCGGAATACAAAGATAAGAAAAACGCCGTGGAATTCAATGCATCCGTTACTGGCGTTAGATCAGAAGTTTAGAATATTTGTAATTCTGCTGCTCCTACAAGATAATTCCTCACTCATCACTCCATTCTACAAGGCATGCAAAGTTTAAATGCGCGTTTAAAACCAGTGAATGATTGGAAAAAATTTGTGTTACAGCAACATTTTTAAAAAAGAACCACTGAGGTAAAAAATGAGGTATGCACTGAGGAACACGGAGGTTTTTTCCGTTAGAAGTGAGAATTCTCTGGACCATTTTCCGATTAGCCCCATTTTCCTCACTCCCTTGTCCGCCAAAGCCTTCGGCACATAGGAAGTTCCCTACCTCACCTTCGCCGGCATGTGCGAATAAAATCATTCTCACATTATCACATTGACACATTAACACATTTTTCTCATCTCTCCCTTTGTCCGCCGAAGCTTTAGCGTAGGTGGACTTCTCCTTCGTCCGCCGAAGACCCGATAACAATTGGCCCGATACAGAAACATATCGGGACGTAGTTGACCTTCTCAGAAAGAGTAGCTCAGGCTCATGCTCGGCATCACCGGCAGCTGGTCCACGCGTGTCGCTTTTACACGGTCGAAATAGAAAACGTTCGGACGATTGTAAGTATTCGTTACGCTGAAAGCCGCTTCGAGGGTTGAAAATTCACTGAACTCCCAGGTGCGCTTGATGGTAATATCAAGGCGGTGGTAAGCCGGAAGCTGATGGGTATTCAATGGGCCGTATAGAATTCCGAGCGAACCATTGGTGGTGGTGTAACTGCTCGTGATCGAATTAAATGTGAGGCTTTCAAAGAATCCTGCTGTTGGCGTGAATGGGAATCCTGTTCCGAAATTCCAGCGGATATCAATTTCCCAGTTTTTATTACGGTTTTCCGTTTTCACCCATTTCGCGGCAATCGTGTCATAAACTGAAATGCGTTTTCCGAAATTATAAGCCGCAACCACATTTACATTGTGCCGGCGGTCAAAATTCGGGCGGTAATTCTGGACCCCGTCCCAGCGGGTAACACGCGCTACGGAATAAACGGTCCAGAGATAAAAATCCTTGAATTCGTACTTGACAAGCAGGTCGATGCCATAAGCTTTCCCGGTTTCTATGATAAAATCTTTTTTTAACGCATCCGGCTGATCGACGTTGGACTGGTCATCTTCATAAATTTTCGTACGGTTTATATTGGTGAGCTGCGTGAAAACCTTCAGGTATCCCTCCAGGTTTACTTCCAGATTTCCATATTTTTCCACGGAGTCAATCGGGGTCCATTCAATTCCTGTAATAAAATGATTCGCTTTCTGCAATTTCGAAACTACTTCGTATTCCTGTCCCTGCTCATTGGTGAAAGTGGAAGGCAGGTTGTCTGATCCGGAAAGAAATCCGTAGAACAGGTTGACCACATCCCGGTCTGAAACGGCGCTGATGAGGTTTTGTGAATACATGCCGCCGGCTCCCTTGATGCGAATGTCATTGTTCACGTTGTATTTAAAGGCAAGGCGTGGCTCAAACGATGGTTCATTCAGGGAAGCGTAATAATGAATGCGGAATCCCGGCTCAAGCACGAACGTTCTGTTCTGGGTGGAATCTTTACCGAGATTCCCGGAGATCCATTTGTATTTAAAAAAAGCAGCGAACTCCGTCGTATTCTCTTCCTGCTGGATCAGTCGGTTGACAGGATTCAGAAAATAGAAATTCGTTTTGAAACCAAGAATTTCAAGGCCGTAATTAACCACATTTTTCCGCTGAAAATAAGTGAAGTTCAGCCCCATGTTGAAGCCGTCGACAGAACTCGAACGTTCCTGGAAAAAATCTTCGCGCATGCTGATATCGTATTTCGAATACGCAAAATTCCCTTTGATCAGCGTGGGTGAACCACCCGGAACCACCTGGAAATTGCTGCCGAATCCGCGCGATTTCCATTTAACATCTGCTGAGCCTTTGAAACGGGCAACGGTGTCATTAAAAAGAAATCCGAAAAGATTGAGCTTGCTTCCATTGATGCTGTTAAACGCCACCTTCCCGTAATAATCGCTGAAGTTGAACGGAAGCCCGTTCGGATCGGCATACTTATAAAGCATCTTGGACGTTTCGCGGAGATAAGAATTCTTTGCTGAGAGAATGTAGGAGATGGAGCCGTGACCTTTCTCTTCATTCATCCGGCGAATCGGACCTTCTGCCATCAGCTTTGCGCCGAAAGGACTAAGCGTCACCTTACCGCCGAAACGTTTCCGGTTACCG
>DATDOQ010000031.1:0-6179 GCA_035293205.1 Bacteroidia bacterium | reverse complement strand
GAAGTAATTTCGGTATGCATTGGGCATTGGTAAAACATGGCACCTTTTGCCAGCCCGGTTGTATCGAGCGGATGCATGGAATCAACCGTGGAGGCGTTATGATTATTGCCCGAATTGCCACACGCGCCGGCCAGCAGGGTCAGGAAAAGCGTGCTTAAGAGAATTGCTTTTTTCATGCTGTTGTTTTTTTGTATTAATGATTATTATTTGAGTAATTCAGATTTTTCAGAATCCGCCAAATGCCTGTAAGCATTTTCCACCATGATAATTCCATCATCCACAACAACGCCGATCGCAAGCGCGATGCCGGTGATCGACATGATGTTTGATGAAATGCCGAATGCCTGGAGCAGGATAAAGCTGGCCGCAATTGAAACGGGTATCTGGACAATGATGATAAATGCGCTTCTTAAATTGAAAAGGAAAAGCAGCACGATGAGCGAAACAACGATCATTTCTTCGATAATTGTTTTTTTCACCGACGCGATAGATGCTTCGATCAATTCGCTTCTGTCGTAAGCGGTTTTAAACTTTATACCTTCAGGCAAACCTTTTTCGACTTCGGCCATTTTTGCTTTCACATCGGTAATTACCCGGTCGGCATTTTCTCCGTAACGCATTACAATAATTCCTCCCACCGCCTCACCCTCGCCGTTCTCATCGAAAATTCCGAGACGCAGGTCGCCTCCCATCTGCACCGTTCCGACATCTTTCACAAGAATTGGAGTCGTGCCGTCTTTGCCAACGGGTATATTTTCGACATCTTTCAGTTCCTTAATGTAACCCATCCCGCGAACGATATAGGCCATGTCGCTCATTTCAAATTTTCTTCCACCCACATCGTTGTTGTTCGCTTTTACCGATTTAAGCACGTCCATCAGCGAGATATTGTAATAATTCAGCTTGTTGGGATCGATGTTAACCTGGTACTGCTTTTGAAAACCGCCGAATGACGCCACTTCGCTGACACCCTTCACCGTTTGCAATCCGTATTTGATATACCAATCCTGCAGGGTGCGCAACTCGCCCAGATCATATCCCGGGGCATCGAGGGTGTACCAGAAAACATGACCGACACCTGTCCCGTCAGGTCCAAGCGCAGGAACGATGCCTTCCGGCAATAGCCGCTGTGCGTAATTCAGCCTTTCCAACACCCGTGTCCTTGCCCAGTAAATCTCAACATCATCTTCGAACACAATGTACACGAAGCTCATCCCGAACATGGAGGTGCCCCGGATGTTTTTAATCTTCGGAATGCCTTGCAGGTTTGATGCGAGCGGGTAGGTGATCTGATCTTCTATCACCTGCGGACTACGCCCCATCCATTCCGTAAAAACAATAACCTGGTTTTCCGATAAATCCGGAATTGCATCAACCGGGTTCTGCTTCATCGAGGTGATGCCCCAGAGAAACAGCCCGATGCTGAATAGCAATACCAGCCAGCGGTTACGGAATGAAAGGGAAATAAGCTTCTGTACCATTAGTTAAGAGGGCATCACTTTTTGGGCCGCTCATAATGGCAGCACCCATGCAATTTGTTGTACACGGAATCGGGCGCGGTCGCATATTCATTATCATACCCGACAGCCGCTACTTTTTCGGCAATCTGCTTGATGGTGATCTTTGAAGGATCATAGGTTACGGTGAGCATTTTGGTATTCTTGTCCCAACGCTTGGAGATCACGCCGTCTTTTTTCTTCAGCGCGCCTTCGATCACCGCTTTACACATATCACAATTGCCGTAAACTTTAATGTTTTCGGTTTTGTTTTTGGTTGCTGTTTGCGCCAGTCCGGCACCGCTCAGCAGCACGAAGCAGCACAGCAAATTGATTACTCTTTTAAACATCGTATTGAGTTTTAGGATTGATTGATAAAAATGAAAGCCTGTTCGTCGTATGGACGAAAAGTAAACACAGGAAATTACTCTTACACCAGGATGGAGCGATACAAAATGTTCAGCGGGACTGAACTTCGGGGAGGAGAATGATCTTTGTTAAAAAGCATTGCCATGTGCAGGGCGACAGGCATGCATTTACTGAGGGGGGCGTATTCAATAAGAACCAGATCCAGGTGAAAGGACGCACTTTGGTATGCGGTGGAAACGAAGCTGTCTTTGACCTTTTTGATCTCAATCTTCTTCGATTGGCAGCAATTTCCCTCATTTGCATCACCGCAGCAACACGATTCTTCCAAAGAGGACAATGAAAAGGAATATCCTTTTTCCATCGGGCAGTAATTAGCCGCGATGGTTACTCCCATATTGCTTATGAGAAAGATAAAGCTTAGAAATATGTAAATAACCTTTTTCACCTGATTATCAAAGATAAAGCTTTTCTTTTTTATTATCAACAGGTCTATACCCATGCGCCCGGCTGATTGTTTCATGCCGGCAGCTGTCCTTTGGTTTGGAAATTAAATCCGCGTCCGGGAATCCAGCCCGGGCAAAAATTATTAAAGCCCGGCAACCTCTTCATTTCCGCGGATAGGTTTTCAGCCATCCAATCGCTTCGGCTTCGCTGGCAAATATTCTGAATGGCACGTCATGCTTTTGTAGCGCATTGAAGATTGTGATCACGGATCGCATCAGGAATGAATTGCTGACCATTGCCGCTGCATAGAAATAATCTTTCCCGTTTTTCCCTGCATATTCACGTGCCTCTTTGCTGATGGTAAAAGGCCCTCCTGTGAGGAGCTGCCGGCTTTTATTCTTTCCAGGCCCATAACCCAGCTCCCCGAATAAGCGGTGTGCTTCTTCCATATCGGCAAGACTTAATTCAAAACCTTTAAAAAATAAAATGTGCATGATCCCCTCCTGGTCCATCCAAATCTCGCTGACACGCGTATAATTCCGATTTCCATCAGAATGTATTCCCTGATCTACCTGTTTTTCCACGTCACCTGATGGATCATAAGTTTAATCCGGCAAGAAGTTTAATTTTTCAATTTTAATTTCATGCAATGCCTGTTTGCTCAGTTGATTCAATTCATCATGCAAAACACGGATTCTTTCCGGATCTTTTTGGGCCTCGCTTAATTTCTCCATTTCTCCAAGAATTTTTTCCATCTCAGAAATTCCCATTATGGAAACCGTGGACCGCATCCGGTGCGCAATCTTATGAAGGGTTGAATAATCAGCCTGGCCTACAGCGTTATTTATTACAACCAGTTCTTCCGGCATTTGTTTCATGAAAATGTCCATGGTGTCGCGGATCAAATCCTTTCTTCCCTTCATGGATTTGACCAGAAAAGCAAGATTGACAATTTTGGATTCCGGGGAATTGCCTTGTTTTTTTTTCGGAGCCACGGCCACATAGATCTTTTCAAACAAAAGCTCCGCGCTGATTGGCTTGGAAATGTAATCGTCCATGCCCATCTTCAGACATTTTTCTTTTTCGCCGGCCATTGCGTGTGCCGTCATGGCAATGATCGGAATGTTGCTTTTTAACTCATTCCGGATCGAAGATGTCGCGTCGTAACCATTCATGACGGGCATTTCCATGTCCATCAGCACAACGTCAAAGTTTCCGGATTTGACTTTTTCAACAGCCGCCTTCCCGTTTTCCACCACTTCCGGAAAAATATTGTATTCGGAAAAAACGCTCAGAATATACTTGATGTTGATCGGATTATCTTCTGCCACAAGTATCTTAACCGCGGCGAGCGTTTCCATATCCAGATTCACGGCGACTTCCTTCTTTGCGATTTCCGTAAATTTCTTCGGACATTTTATGGAAAGCGTAAATGAAAAAACGGATCCCACATTCAGCTTACTCTTAACAGCTATGGTTCCGCCGAGCAATTCCACTAATTGTTTGGCAATGCTCAGACCAAGACCGGTTCCGCCGAATGTGCGCGACGTATGCGCCTCCGCCTGCTGAAACCGTCCGAAAATATATTCCAGCTTGCTTTCCTCGATGCCGATGCCTGTATCCTCGACTGAAAATTCAATGGTTCGCGCTTCCTCTTCTTTTTTCACAACTTTTGCGGTCACCGTCACGCTGCCCTTATTCGTGAATTTTATCGCATTATTGATCAGGTTGACAATGATCTGGTTGATCCGCATGGGATCACCTAAAAGGATATCAGGGATATCATCGCCGGCAATAAAATTTAAGCGCACATTTTTATCTAAAGCCCTTTGCTGGAACATAACCTGAAGCGACCGGAGCATTTCCCGGATGCTCATCGGGCGCTCTTCAAACTGCACCATGCCGGCTTCGATCTTGGAAATGTCAAGAATGTCGTTGATGATCGCGAGCAGGTTATTGCCCGATTCTTTGATGGTGTGCAGTTGGTCCAGCACATCTTCACCTAACTTTCTTTTTATCAGCAGGTCCGTAAATCCGATAATTGCGTTGAGCGGCGTGCGGATCTCATGACTCATGTTGGCGAGAAATGTTTCCTTCAGCCGGTTCGCGTTTTCCGCCATCTGGATTGCGCGCATGAGCTCCTGTTCGTTCTTTTTACTTTCTGTGACATCCTGGCCGGTGCCGGCCATGCGGATCACATTTCCTTTCTCATCCGTAAACACACCGCCTCTTCCGTGAAGGATACGCTCCGAGCCGTCTGCGCGTATAATCCGGTGATAAAAACTAAACGGCTGATGATCCGCAAATGCCTGCTGAATTATCTTACCCACCGCTTCTTTTTCATCCGGGTGCACAAACTCAAGGAACAATTCAAAATCTACCTCCTGTGGCTCCAGTCCGTAAATCCTGCATAGTTCATCGGACCAAACCAGTTTGTCTGCCAGGACATCCCACTCCCAGCTACCGATGTGCGCAAGACGCTGGGCTTCGATCAACTGACCGGTTTTTTGTTGCAAGATCAGCTCAGTTTTTTTTCGTTCTGTTATATCGCGGATGGCAGCCGACACAAGAATGCCGTGCGTAGTCTCCATGGGACTTAGGCTGATTTCCACGGGGATTTCCGAACCGTTTTTATGGCGGACAAATAAATTCACTCCTGAACCCATGGAGCGGGCCTGCGGATGCATAAAGAAATTTCCCCTGTGCCCGGGATGCACTTTTTTGTGTCGCTCGGGGATCAGGATTTCCACTTCCTGGCCGATGAGTTCTTCCCGGGAAAAACCAAATAATTTTTCGGTCTGAATGTTGACCAGCTGAATTTTCCCATCATTCCCGACAATGACCATCGCATCCGGCGCCGACTCGAGCAAGCCTTTGAATTTTTCTTCGTTATCGCGAATGCGCGCGACATTCATAGAAAGTTCCTCCTGGAGGGTATTGAGACCAACCGCAATAGCATCCAGCTCGTCGCCTTTTTCACTGATGGGGGCAGCGTGGGAAAAATCCATTTGGATGATATGTATCATCGAATCAACGATGGCGTTGACGCGGGCGGAATTATCGCTGATAAGTGATGACTTTTCTTCAATGGTGGCATGCAATTCTCTCTGCTTCGTAATATCGCGGAGAAAACACTGCACATCGGGGGCCGATCTTCCCGAAAATTTGCAGGAGATGTGGCCTTCCACAATAATTGTTTTTCCGTCCTTTGTGGTGAATTCGGTTTCAATACTTTTCGGGGTTCCGTCCGAAATCACTTGTTGAAACACGCTCATGCATTGTTGGTGATGCACTTCAGGAATAATGCTGAAAAGCGAAATGCCGCGCGCAACGTCTTCCTTGTTGTATCCCAGCTTTTCGCGCCAGGCTTTGTTCGCAAACAGGACGGCCCCATCCGGAGAAACAATCTGGATAAGATCCGTAGTAGTATTAAACAGGGAGCTGTAACGTTCTTCGCTTTCAATTAGCGTGGCTTCGGATTTCTGCCGCTCCGCGAGTTCGGTATTCAGCAGCAAATTTGCCCGGCGTATCTCTTTTTTATCATCCGTGAGTACCCGAAAAACGAAAATGCTGATAAATAGAACGGAAAGGAAAATGACTGCCGGCAAAAAAGTTGTAAGCCACGACGATTCATACCCGCCTAAACCGGGAATGGAATAAAATTTCAGTTGCCAGGAACGATTGGCAACCTGCAGGGTGCTGTTTTTTGAATAACTCTCGTCGATGTTTTCCGACGCATTACTAAAAAGAATTTGCGGCTGTTCCCCATCGATGTCGGTTGCTGTCAGCGCTATATTATGCCTGATATTGACCTGTGAAATTGCATTCTGGATAAGTTCATGCGTATTAATGCCTGCAGAAACATAGGAG
>DATDOQ010000030.1:0-3314 GCA_035293205.1 Bacteroidia bacterium | reverse complement strand
GGCGCTTCTTTGATGGTCGTAAACCGGAGCTGACTTTCTTTTTTATTTGGACGGTCCTGCGACCAGGAACTTGTGCATAGACTCATCGCTGCAGCTAAAAGCAGCGTTTGCAAAAATGTTTTTTTCATGAATGGAAGTTTTAAGGATGGCGAAAATACGAAAAAGAGGGAGGGGAAGTGTCATCTGCACATTCTCACATTCCCCCTCATTAACTAATTAGCAAATTCTGCTATGTTTTCTGATGCTTCTTCCTCGCCGCCGGAAACAAAACATTGTTCAGGATGAGCCGGTAGCCCGCTGAGTTTGGATAAAGCGAAAGATCGGTCGGTGGCTCTTCTACGCGGTGCTGATAATCTTCCGGATCATGACCGGCATAAAATGTCCACATGCCTTTGCCGTGTTCGCCGTGAATGTAACGCGCTTCGTTGATCGCTTTGTTTTCGCCCATGATCAATACGCCGGGTTTGATCAAAGCTTTATCGAAACCAGTTGTTTGTCCCCAGAAACCTTTGACCAGGTTCATGTGGTTCTGGCAAAGCATCGTCGGGATCGGATCCCATTTTGCGGAAAATTCAAAAAGCGAAAAATAATCGTTGTGTTCATTCACACCTTTTGATGTTCGGGTAGTGTACGTGTCAATGTCCGAAAATTCGTATTCGATTGGATTTGTTTTCAACCGGAATCTGTCGAAAGCGAAGCAGCGTGAATAATCCAGCTTGCTGTTCATGGCCGGGTCAGCGCCATCATGGTCGTAAATAGATGCGCAGATATCCACGCCTTCGGCGGCAAGCGCGATGTCATAGGAGTCAGTTGCCGAGCACATGGCAAACATGAATCCGCCGCCGGCTACGAAATCGCGGATCTTTTTTGCAACCGCAAGCTTCATCTGCGAAACTTTTGAAAAACCAAGCTTTGCCGCCATCGCCTCATCGGTCGCTTGCTGTTGACGGTACCAGGTGGTGTGTGAAAATCCATTGTAAAAACGCCCGTACTGACCGGTAAAATCTTCGTGGTGCAAATGCAGCCAGTCATACCGGAGCAGCGAATCCTGCACCACCTTTTCATCATACAAAAGATTGTATGGAATTTCAGCATACGTGAGCACCAACGTCACCGCGTCATCCCAGGGCTGCTTATCCGGCGGCGTATAAACGGCGATCTTCGGTGGCTTTTCGAGCTTCACCGCGTCCATGTTTTTTTCCGGACTGGAAATTTCTTCGAGAATCGCGTTCGCTTTCGCGTCTGGAATTGTTTCAAACGTCACGCCTCTTGTCAGGCATTCGGATTCATACGCTTTATCATACTTAAAAAGAAAGCTGCCGAAACGATAATTCAACAGCCATTGCGCTGTTTCTCCTTTTTCCAGCACCCAATATGTAATTCCATATGCCTTCAGGTGATCCTTCTGGGAATCATCCATGGGCAGGAGTATGTAAGTGGCTTTAAGGGGTAAAAATCCGGCAAGCAAAAAACAAATAATCGCGATCTTTTTCATCTTCAACGGGTACGAAGGAAATTCCTTTCCGAAATTTACGAAATAACAGCCGATTTACCTTAGGCAAACTCTGTGCAAAATCGTTAAAAAGACTGAAAATTAAATTCCAAAAAGGAAAAATTACAAATTCCAAAAAAAGAGGACAAATTCCAAATCACAAATCCCAAATTGTACTTCATATTTCGTACTTCATATTCATATTTCGTACAATTCATAGTTCGTACTTTTCGTACAATTCGTATTTCGTACTTTTCGTAATTTGTACAGTTCGTATTTTTTCGTATTTCGTACTTCGTATTTCATACGTTAAAAAGGATCTTCCTCTATGTCATTCATCTTCGATCCGCGGATAATATTGGAAGGTGTCGGAAATTCTGTGGAAGGAGCAATTCCTGCGCTGGGATCATAAGGACCATTTCCATCACTTTTGTAAGTTCCGGTTCCGTCATCGTCGAAGTTGTTATTGAAATCGACGAATTTGGCAAGACGATCGATGAATCGCAGCTTTGCCATTCCAGTGGCTCCGTTTCTGTGCTTGGCAATTATAATCTCGGCCAGGCCTGCAGTGCTGTTTCCCTCCGCATCCTCGTGAAATCCGAATTTTTCAGGGCGATGGATGAACAAAACCATATCGGCATCCTGCTCAATGGCGCCTGATTCACGCAAATCGGCAAGCAGCGGACGCTTATCGCCGGAGCGTGTTTCCAATCCACGGTTCAATTGGGAAAGGGCGATCACCGGAACATTCAGTTCTTTGGCAATGCTTTTCAATGAACGTGAAATCGTGCTGATCTCCTGTTCACGGTTGCCGTAACGATTATCGCCACCGGTTGTCATCAATTGGAGATAATCGATGATCACAAGCTGAATGTCATGCTGTGCCTTTAGGCGGCGACATTTTGCGCGAAGTTCGAAAATCGTCAGCGCCGGGGTATCGTCGATGAACATCGGGGCTTCTGATAGCTTGCCGATCTTCACATGCAGCTGCTGGAACTCATGATTCTCGAGCTGGCCCTTTTTTAATTTTTCAGAAGGAAGTTCGGACTCGCTTGAAATAAGACGCTGCACAAGCTGGACGGAAGCCATCTCGAGGGAGAAAACGGCAACCGGTTTATTAAAATCTACGGAAGCATTTCTTGCGAGCGAAAGTACGAATGCGGTTTTTCCCATAGACGGTCGCGCGGCAACAATGATAAGGTCCGAATTCTGCCAGCCGGAGGTGAGCCTGTCAAGCTCTGTGAACCCGCTCGGCACACCGCTCACACCGCTCTTCTGCTCACGCGCGATTTCAATCTGCTTCATCGCGAGACTGATCAACGTGTGCATTTTATCGTAGTTCTTGCGGATGTTCCCTTCCACTACGGAAAAAAGATTCCGTTCCGCTTTGTCGAGCAGGTCAAATACATCGGCCGTATCTTCATAAGCGTCACGTATGGTTTCGCTCGAGATGTTGATCAGTTCCCGCTGTATATATTTCTGCGCAATGATCCGCGCGTGAAATTCAACGTTGGCTGCGGACGCGACACGGCTGGTAAGCTGCGAAATGTAATAGGCGCCACCAACGATCTCCAGTTCGCCCGACCGCTTCAGTTCATTGGTCACGGTGAGAATGTCGATGGGTTCCGAACGCTGAAAAAGCGTCTGGATCGCGCCAAAGATCCGGCCATGCGCTTCTTTATAAAAACTTTTGGGCTGAAGAATATCGATGACCGCGGTCAGTGCGTCTTTTTCGAGCATCAACGCGCCGATCACCGCTTCTTCCAGCTCAACAGCCTGCGGCGGAAGCTTGCCAATTTCATACAGCTGTTGCGAAACCTGC
>DATDOQ010000029.1:0-3092 GCA_035293205.1 Bacteroidia bacterium | reverse complement strand
AAAATAGAAGAGCATAAAAAGAAGCCTGCGAAAAAAAGTGGTTTGCTCCAGCGCCTCGAAAAAGCGCAACGGGAACGTACAAAACAACTCCAGGAGCAGAAGAATCCGAAGAAGAAGAAAAAGTAGAGGAAGTACGAACCCGATGGCTATCGGGTACGAAAAGTACGAATAGTACGAACCCGATGGCTATCGGGTACGAATAGTACAAAAAAGTACGAAATACGAGCAGTACGAAATATGAATGATTTAGAATTTGGAATTTTTCTAACCTGAATAGTGTTGACCGATACTGTTCAAATTGTAATTCGTAATTTGTAAATTGCAAATGGCTTTTGGGGTTTTTCCCTCTGGAATTTCTTAATAATATTTTTTTCTCATCAAATAATTCTGCACATATTCCTTCACGCCTTCTTCGAGAGAAGTAAACGGTTTATCATATCCCGCGTTTCGCAGCTTGGTCATGTTTGCCTCCGTGAAATACTGGTACTTGTCGCGGATATCAGCAGGCGTATCAATGAACTGGATTTTCTCTTCATTTCCCATAGCGCTGAATGTGGCGCGCGCCAGATCGAGAAATGTCCGCGATTTGCCGGTGCCCAGGTTATAAATGCCAGAAGCGGGATGTTTTTTGTAAAGAAAAACCAGCACTTCAACCACATCTTTCACATAAATGAAATCCCGGAGCTGTGCGCCGTCTTTGTAATCCGACCGGTGTGAACGGAATAATTTCATTGAGCCTGTCGCGGTAATCTGGTTGAACGCGTGAAAAATTACCGATGCCATTCTTCCTTTATGGTATTCATTCGGACCGTAAACATTAAAGAATTTCATTCCGTACCAGTGCGGTGGTGTGCGCTCCTGTTCCAAAACCCATTGGTCGAATTCATTCTTTGATTCGCCATACGGATTCAGCGGTTTCAGCTTTGGAACGATCGCGTGATCATCGTCGTAACCAAACTCACCCAATCCATACGTCGCCGCGGAAGAAGCATAGATCAGCGGAACCTGGTGTTCGACGCAGGTGTCCCAGATCATTTTTGAATAGTCAACGTTGAGCTCGTCAAAAATCCGCTTATCAGGTTCCGTGGTGTCTGTCCTTGCGCCGATGTGAAAAACCACTTTCACCATTCGCGCGTTTTCCCGCAGCCAGCCTGCAAAATCATTCCGGTCAACGCGCTGCGCGAAAATTTTTCCTTCGAGATTCCCCTGCTTGTCCACCCGCGAAAAATCATCCACCAGCACCAGGTTCTGCTCGCCTTCCACATTAAGCCGCTCCACCAGGCATGATCCTATAAAACCAGCTGCACCTGTTACGACAATCATGACGTTTTGTTTTTTTGTGCCGGTTTTTTCTTTTTCGCAGGCCATCCAAATAAAATGGAAGTTAATACCGGGACGAAAAATATACTGGCGGTTCCGATCGAAGTATAAAGATCCGCTTCATGCCCTTCAAGGATGCGGGAAAAAAGAGAATTCGGGTCAAAATGTGAAACGAGTGAAAGGGTAAGCTTGATACCTAAGATCGTGATCACAATAAATGCGGCTTTCTCCAGGAAAGGGTATCGTTCCATCAACCGCACAAATCCCTGCGCCACAAAACGCATAGTGAGAATTCCAATGAACACACCGAACACAATGAGCCAGATATTGTCGGTAAACGCCACAGCCGCAAAAACATTATCAATGGAAAATGCCAGGTCCATAATCTCTACAAGCACGACGGTTGACCAAAACGGACCCATCCACCCGATTGTGCGGCGATAAAGCCAGCTATGCTGTTTGTTGAGAATATCATCTTCCTTTTTCGGGGTTGCTTTTGTGCGGAAATAATCCAGGCCTAAAAAAATCAGGTAAACGCCGCCAGCCGCTTTCAGCCACCAGATGCGGGTGAGCCAGGCTGCCAGCAGCAAACATATTCCACGAAAAAAATAGGCCCCGAAAATTCCATATTTGAGCGCCTTGCCCCGCTGGTGTTTCGGCAAATCCATCACCATCGTTGCCAGAACCGCCGCGTTATCGACCGACAGCAGGCTTTCAATCAGGATCAGGTTCAGCACCACCAGCAGCGCCTTCGCGGGATCGTCACCGAAAATATCCTGGAGTTGCATTACAGGTGCGAAGATACCCAGAACTCATTTGATAACCTGCGCCAATTTGAGATTTTGCGGACAATCTGAAATCCGGATTAACCTTCACTTCAAATCATCGCAAAAAAGATCCATTTCAGCTGCCGGAATTATTCCTGCTGTTTTTGCTTTAAGAAAAAGTGTGTTTATTGCTTTCCTTCCTTCATCGCCAAGATCAAAAGAAAATTCATTTACATATAACGCAATGTGTTGCTGTATGACCACTTCACTCATTTCCTGTGCAAACACGCGCACAAATGGTTTGCTTGCGGAAGGATTTGTAAAAGCATATTCCACGCTGCGGCGAAGGACACGATTCACTTTTTGCTTTATCTCCGGGAGCAGACTTCTTTTTATTGCAATTCCGCCAAGCGGCAGGGGCAGGCCCGAAAGCGTTTCCCAATATTCACCCAGATCAAGAATTTTTTTCAATCCTTTCAGTTCAAATGTAAAACGGCTTTCATGGATGATGAGGCCGGCATCCGCATCCCCCGATAGCACGGCCTTTTCAATATCCGAAAAAAGCATCTCTTTTTTATTTTTTGCAGCAGGAAATGCAAGGTCCAGTAAAAAATTGGCGGTGGTGTATTTACCTGGAACCGCAATCAGGAGTTTGCCGCCGGCCACATCCGCGGCTGAAATTTTCCTTTTGGAAATAAGCAGGGGACCGCAATTCCTTCCCAGGGCGCTGCCGGCATTCAGGAGCACATAATCTCCGGTGCAATGCGCATACGCATGAAAACTGAGCTTTGTAATATCGGTTTTCTGTTCAAATGCTTCCCGGTTGAGCGTTTCCACATCTTCGAGCCGCGCATCAAACTCAAGTCCTTCCGTATTAATACGCCCGTGAATCATTGCATCGAAAATGAAACAATCATTGGGGCAGGGCGAAAAGCTTAGTGTAAGTTTCATAAGTTGTCGAGAATTCCCAATGAGGTTTCACTGAGATTACGGATGGCTTCCGCC
>DATDOQ010000028.1:0-6162 GCA_035293205.1 Bacteroidia bacterium | reverse complement strand
CTGCGCGGCAAACAGGCACATTTCACCAATCACGGTATCGTGACCGATGTGCACGTGATTATCCATTTTCGTTCCGCGGCCAATGATCGTATCCGCGCTTACGCCACGGTCAATGGTGACGCAGGCGCCAAGCTCCACATCATCATGGATCACCACGCGGCCGCAGCTAATCAGTTTGTCAAACCCCTCCGGCCGGCGTTTATAATAGAACGCGTCGCTTCCGATCACGCTGTTGGCATGAATGCGCACGTTGTTGCCGATCACGCAGTTGTCGTAAATCACAACTCCTGGCATCAGTATGCAGTTCATTCCAATGGTCACGTTGTTGCCAATGTAAACATGCGGATGAAGAACGGTTCCTTTGCCGACAACCGCAGTTTCGCTGACCGGCTGAAGCGACCAGTTCAGTGGTTGGAAATGCATTACCAGCCTGTTATAATCACGAAACGGATCGTCGGAAAAAATCAACGCTTTCCCCTCCGGACGTTCAACCTCTTTGTTGATGAGGATGGTAGTTGAAGCACTTTTTAACGCTTTTTCGTAATATTTGGGATGGTCCACAAACATGAGATCGCCGGCTTCAACCCGATGTACTTCGTTCAAACCGGTTACAACATGATCTGCTGGTCCTGAAAACTTTGCGTTGATGATAGCAGCGATATCAGCCAGCTTATACGGAGTGATCTTCACATCACGAAAATACGGATTTAAGCCAAGTTTGCGTTGCCGTGGCTTTGGGCGGCATGCTGAAGCCCCGAAACGCCCGGATTTCCATGAACGGCGGGGCATCCGGCTTATGATTTGCATAGTTAATAATGAAGGGATAGAATCCGCGAAGTTGAGATAAAAAAACCTGCCGGGTTTAAAACAGGAGGTCAAAATGAAATTCTTACACAGAAGAGCGATTGCCGCTGTGGCTTTAATAATAATTAGCCTGATAAATAATTTTCCGTTGAACGGCCAGACAGAAGAGGTTCCTCGGGACTCCATTACAAAACACGGAATTTCCCGCATGATCATACGCGAAGAAAATCACATCGAATATAATAGCAAAGGACTCTCGTCCTATAAATTGTGTGAAACGCCCAGCCTTGTCACGCTTACAACCATTAATTATGACAAGTCCGGAAATGTTACCGGGAAAAAAGCGCTTGCAACCCACAATTCTGATACAGTCTGGTTCAGTGAGACGAAAAATAAATATGATGCGGTCGGAAAACTGGCATATAGCATTCTTGATGAATGTGAAATCAAACGTTATACCACGAAAAAAAATTCGTTCATCGACTATTTTTTCTACCGGGAAGAAAAATTTATTGCCGGTCAGTATGGATTAAACCTGAAGGAATGGATTCATCGCGGCGACACAACGATGGCCAGGGATTCGATCGTTTATGAAAAAGGACAGCCTTCCAAAATATTTGGTTACAGTTACGCAAATGGCAACTACCGTTTGCTGAATGAATACAAATACGATACGTTTGGCCGCATGGTTTATAAATCCGAAATAGCTGAAAAAATATTAACGGTGAACCAGGTGCTGAGTACGGAAAGGAAGATCACCGATATCATGTTTGGTCCGGATGGCTCGCGCACAGAAACGGAAATGGTCGAATACCCCAATTGGGCGATTCCGACGGTTGTCAAAACTATTACCCGATTTGATGAATGCGGAAGGGTGAGCCTGAGGACGCAGGTGCGGAATGACGAAATCATCTCGCGGGATTCCATGAGTTATTATTCCATTTATTTTCCGGACTTGCAGCAGGAATGCAGCGCTAAATATTCCCAGGGCCGCACCGGTTGCGATTCTGTAGCCAATGTGTATAAGGACGGAAAACTTGTGCGTACACTAGTGCTGATGCCCGGCGAAAAATATTCACACACCTATTATGTATATGGTGGTGTAAAGTCTGACAGTATTACCACTGTTTTTGTCCGGTCAACGGATAAAACATATAACGTGACAAGGCAACAACGCAAATGGGAAAAACTGGCCAGCAAAAACAAGTACGGGGAGCTTGCGCATGTATCGCGTCGTAATGCACAGGGTCATTTAGTGGAAAACAGTCTTTTTCAGGATGAAAAACAGCCGGCTGTGCGCGTGTTTTACGATTATGAATACTTCTGGTGATGGTTCCGAAGTATGATCCGGATCCGAAAGATCACGGTTTTATCTCAAAAGATTTCTGGTGGGATTTTCCTTTATTGCTTAACCCGTTCCATGTAATTACGGGTGCGCGTATCCACCTTGACCTTATCGCCCTGGTTGATAAACAGCGGGACGCTGACTTTCGCGCCGGTTTCAAGGGTTGCAGGTTTGAGCGTATTAGTAGCAGTATCGCCCTTCATGCCGGGTTCTGTATAGGTTACTTCAAGCTCGACCGTTGATGGTGGCTCTGCAGAGATCGGCTCATCGTTTTCAAACCAGACCTTTACGTCCATCCCTTCTTTTAAAAATTGAATCCCATCGCCGATCATTTCTTTTGGAAGATAGATCTGTTCGAAAGTGTCTTTGTCCATCAGCACAACATTCGTGTCTTCCGGATAAATAAACTGGAGGTTTTTATATTCAACATATACAATTTCAACCAGTTCACCGGAACGAAAACGGTTTTCCACCAGCTTGCCGTTCCTCAGGTTACGCATCTTGCCCTGGTAAAAAGCGCGAAGGTTTCCCGGTGTGCGGTGCTGCCATTCCACAACCTGAACAAGTTCGCCGTTATACCGGAGAAAAGTGCCAATGCTTACATCGCCTGTATCCGCCATTTGCAAAAAAATTTGAAAAATTTATACCTGAAAGAAGGACGTCAAAGATACAAAATCCGTCTGCCATTTGCCGGAATAGAAAACTAAATGAATCAATGTGCTCGCCCAGCTCATTGTTTTTATGTGGTTAAGCCGATTTATGTGGCTAAAGCCAAAATTGAATGGTTTTTACTTTATCAGTCAGATAAATCTGACTGAAATGGATATTGTGCTACCTGATCCATTTGGGTATTCTACATTCAGATCTATATGAAATATATTCCATTGCGATTTGCTTCCATTTGGGTGATTCCATTGCGGTTTGCTTCAGCAAACCGTAAATGGAATTACATAAAACAAAGGGCTTTAGCCCCATTATTTGCGCCTGATTGAGAAAACTGATAGAGGCTCGAATTATTTATAATCTTCCATCCGGATCTCCTTTGTGCAGAAAAAATATTCATCGCGCAGCTGATTGGAGCAAACGATGGTTGTGCGCCCTGCTGTATGTTCACCGATCAGCTGCCGGTACCACTCAACTGCCTGCGCGTCCAGGTTGGAGCAAGGTTCATCGAGCAGCAAAAGCGGGGTATCGCTGCAAATGGCGAGCAAAAGACGCACGCGCATTTTCATGCCGGATGAAAAGTTTTTAAGTCGCTTGTTCTTTGCATGGCCGAGGCCGGAAATTTCCAGCAATAATTTTTCTTGCGCGTCGCCCCGCCAGGATTTAAATTGCCCATGAAAATGAATGGACTCCGCCAGTGTGAATTCCTCCATCAGCTCAAGGTAGGGAGCAGCGAAGCTCACATGCCGGAATAAATCATCCTGATCAATTCTTTTTTCTCCAATTTCATAATGCAAGCTGCCCTCACCCTGCATCAGGCTGCCGGAAATGATCTGCAGCAGGGTTGATTTACCGGAACCGTTTGCGCCCAGAATAACGGTCGGCGTTTCCGGAGAAAAATGGGTGTTTAAACCGCGAAAGATCCATTCCCTTCCGAATTTTTTCCCGATGTTTTCCAGACTGACACGCATCAGGAAATGCCGCGGATGATACCGTCTTTTGATGCGCGTATGAACGCGAGGATCTGTTCTTTCTCCTTCGACTGAGGCGCTTCTTTTTCAATAATGGCTACGGCATTCGTCACGTTCAGTCCTTTCACATAAAGGGTGCGGTAAATGTCTTCAATCTGGCCGATGCTTTCATTTGAATAACCACGACGCCGGAGTCCAACCGTATTCACACCGACATAAGAAAGCGGTTCACGAGCGGCCTTGACAAACGGCGGGACATTTTTGCGCACCGCCGTCATTCCACCGATAAATGCATGTGTGCCGATATGCACGAACTGCGAAACACCCACCATGCCTTCAAGTATTGCCCAGTCTTCTATCAGGCAATGACCGGAAAGTCCGACATTGTTCGCAAGAATTACGTTATCGCCGATGATGCAATCGTGCGCGACATGCGCATAAGCCATGAGCAGGCAATTTTTACCGATAGAAGTTTTGAATTTGTCTTTTGTCCCGCGATTGATGGTGACGAATTCACGAATGGTAGAATTATCGCCGATTTCTGCGGTTGTATTTTCTCCACCGAATTTCAGATCCTGCGGAATACCGCTGATCACAGCGCCGGGAAAAATCCTGCAGTTTTGTCCGATGCGCGCGCCTTCAAATAAAGTTGCATGGGCGCCGATCCACGAATTATCACCAACAATGGTATTGGCTGCTATGAATGCAAACGCATCCACTGTAACATTGGCGCCAATTTTTGCGTCTGGATGAACCTGGGCGAGTGGTGAGATCATACGCTGACGGGCTGCGTTTTTTTAGCTTCAATATTCCTCACTTTTACAATTTGTGCCAGCATGTCGGCTTCCGCTACGACTTTGTTATTGACGTAGGTATAACCTTTCATATGGCAGAGACCGCGGCGGATGGGCTCAACAAGATCAAGTTTAAAGACGCAGGTGTCGCCGGGCACAACTTTCTGTTTGAATTTCACGCTATCCATTTTCAGAAAATATGTCTGGTAATTTTCCGGGTCGGGCACAGTTTTCAGGCAAAGAATTCCGCCCGTCTGCGCCATGGCTTCCACCAGGAGAACGCCCGGCATCACCGGTTCATCCGGGAAATGGCCTTTGAACCAATAATCATTGATCGTTACATTTTTGATGCCGATCACCTGGTTTTTTGTAAGCAACGTGATACGATCGACCAGCAGGAAAGGCGGCCGGTGCGGAAGGATATTCATGATCTCGCGCACATCAAAAAGCGTGGGCGTGTTCATGTCATAAACGAAATCTGGTTTTTTCTGTTTCCCGCGCTTGACAAGTTCCTTTAACTTTTTTGCAAACGCTACGTTACCGGCATGGCCGGGCCGGGCGGCAAGAATATGAATTTTCATCGGGACGCCCACCAGCGCGAGGTCACCAACAATATCCAGCAGTTTGTGGCGTGCAGGTTCATTATAGAAATGGAGCTTTGTATTATTCAGCACCCCGCGGCTTATCACCTCAACGTCAGGTTTATTGAAAACCTTTCGCAAATGTGCCAGGTGCTCATCCGGGATCGGCTTGTCCACCAAAACGATCGCATTGTCGAGATCACCACCCTTGATCAGGTTATTCTGAAGCAGCGCTTCAAGCTCGTGCAGAAATACAAATGTCCGGCACCGGGAAATTTCCTTTTTAAACTCGGCCATGTTGTACATGGATGCGTGCTGTGTGCCCAGCACTTCAGAGTTGTAATCTACCATAACCGTCACCCGGAATTCACTTTGCGCGACCGCAAGCATCTCCACTTTTTTTACCGGGTCTTCATACGTTAGATTTTCCGTCAGCTCAAAATATTCCCTTACGGCATCCTGTTCTTCCAGCCCTGCTTTTTCCAGCGCCTCCAGAAAAGGCCATGCGCTGCCATCCATGATGGGAATTTCCGGCGCATCGATTTCAATGATAATGTTGTCTATCTCAAGCCCGGCAACAGCGCCAAGGACGTGTTCGGTGGTATAAACGCGGGCCCCGTTTTGTTCGAGTGTCGTCCCGCGCGCCGTGTCAACAACCAGGTCCACATCGGCGTCAATGGTTGGTTTCCCTTCCAGGTCGGAACGGCGGAATTTATACCCGTGATTAATAGGCGCTGGATAAAACGTGAGGTTGCATTTCTTGCCGGTATGCAAACCAACGCCTGAAACACTGATCGATTTCTGTATCGTACGTTGCCTTGTATTCATTCGTGCGGGGAGGGTTTATCAGATCTGTTAGTTGTTTTTTCAAGCGTTTTCAAACGATCGTGCAGGTCCGGCAAATTTCGGAAAACAACGTATGAACGTTTATAATCACCGATTGAAAATGCGGGAGACCCTTGCACGATCTCGTCATCCTTCAGGTTATTTCCGATTCCTGATTG
>DATDOQ010000027.1:0-2554 GCA_035293205.1 Bacteroidia bacterium | reverse complement strand
TTATGAAAATTCCGGAATATGGCCGCAATGTCCAGCGGATGATCCTGCATTGCCTGGGTATAGAGGACCGTGATGAGCGCACCCGTTGCGCAAAAACAGTGGTGCGGGTGATGGCCATTCTCAATCCGGCCATGAAGGAATATGCGGATTACGAGCACAAGCTGTGGGACCACCTGCACATTATTGCAAATTTCGAGCTTGACGTGGATTCGCCTTACCCGAAACCGGAAAAGTCAGCGCTCGATGCGAGGCCGGAAATCGTTCCGTATCCGCAAAGTGATATCAAGTTCAAGCATTACGGAAAAATTCTTGAGGATCTGCTCAAAAAAGCAATGCTGGAAGAAGATCCAAAAGCCCGCGAATTATTTACCGACCAGCTGGCACAGCTGATGAAACGGCATTACCTCAACTGGAACCGCGACTCCGTCAATGATCAGTTGATTGTTGAACAGCTCGAAGGACTTTCCGCCGGAAAATTAAAAGTGAGTGAAAATTTCCGGTTCCTGCACACCAGTGATATCCTGCCCAAAAACGTGGTTCCGCAAAACCAGATCCAGCACACCATTAAAAAGAAACAAAAGAAGAAGAAAAGATAAACAAGGTCCTGCAGATGAGGTTTGTGGGTGAGGAATGGAGAAGATGATTTACCTTGCGACTTGTTTCTTAAAACCCGATAGCTTTCGGGTAGCACTTTTTCTCACCCGTTCATATGAATTCATTCGAGATCATCGGTGGAAAACGGCTGCATGGCGAGCTGGTTCCACAAGGCGCAAAAAACGAAGCGCTCCAGGTAATTTCCGCGGTTCTTCTTACGCCTGAAAAAGTTACGATCAGCAATATCCCGGACATCATCGATGTCAACAGGCTGATTGATCTTTTACGCGATCTCGGCGTGAAAGTCAAAAAATCCGGCCACGAGCAATATACCTTCCAGGCGGACGCCATCGATCTGGATTTTATTAATTCCGATAAATTCAAGAATAAAGGCGCGGCGCTTCGCGGATCGATCATGATCGTGGGACCGCTTCTTACGCGCTTTGGCCGGGGTTATATGCCCAAACCCGGTGGAGATAAAATCGGGCGCCGCCGGCTCGATACGCATTTCGCGGGTTTCGAAAAGCTCGGCGCAAAATTTTCTTACGACGCTGATTCTGAATTTTACAAGGTGGAATCCTCCCGGCTTACAGGCGCCAGCATGCTGCTCGATGAGGCCTCCGTTACCGGAACTGCGAATATTGTCATGGCTGCTACATTGGCCAAAGGCACCACCACCATCTACAATGCCGCCTGTGAACCATACCTGCAGCAGCTATGCAAAATGCTGAACCGCATGGGCGCAAATATCAGCGGGATCGGATCAAATCTTCTTACCATTGAAGGCGTCAAGGAACTCGGCGGTACAGATCACCGCTTGTTGCCCGACATGATCGAAGTCGGCAGCTTTATCGGTCTCGCCGCAATGACACAGTCGGAAATTACCATTCGCGACGTTCATTTCGAACAGCTCGGCATCATTCCGGATGTGTTCGGCCGTCTCGGAATAAAAATGGAACGCCGTGGTGAAGATCTTTTTGTGCCCGCCCAGGAATCCTACGAGATCGAAACTTTTATTGACGGTTCCATCATGACCATTGCAGATGCCCCGTGGCCCGGTTTTACGCCCGACCTGTTAAGCATTTTACTCGTTGTTGCCACACAGGCTAAAGGCAGTGTGCTCATCCATCAGAAAATGTTTGAAAGCCGCCTTTTCTTCGTCGATAAATTAATTGACATGGGCGCGCAGATCATTCTTTGTGATCCGCACCGCGCCACCGTTATCGGGCTGAACCGTCATCACAGCCTGCGCGGCGTCGTAATGACATCACCTGATATCCGGGCTGGCGTTTCATTGCTGATCGCGGCGTTGTCGGCCAAGGGGAAAAGCGTCATTCACAACATCGAACAGATCGACCGGGGATATCAGCAAATTGAAGTTCGCCTGAACAAGCTCGGCGCCGGCATCACGCGTTTTTAAGCAGATGACTTTCAATCATTCAAATCGTTAAAGTATCTTAATTCATGAATGCACCCGGCCAGTGATGAATATCAATCTCTCCTTCAAAATCGTTATTTTTACAGCTATGAAACGTATTCTTTTTATTGGATTTACGGTGCTTTCCCTGAACGGGATCGCCCAAACCCCCAGCGGTAATGTTATTGGCCTGAATGTGGGAAATATTGCACCGGAAATTGTCATGAAAAACCCGAAGGATTCCGTGATCACCCTTTCTTCACTTCGTGGAAAAATGGTGCTGATCGATTTCTGGGCTTCCTGGTGCGGACCCTGCCGCATGGAAAATCCTGCTGTAGTCAGAACCTGGGTGCACTATAAAGATTCGTCTTTTATCAATGGCGAAGGATTCACTGTTTACAGCGTATCGCTCGATAAAGTAAAAGATTCATGGATCGCCGGAATTAAAAAAGACAGTCTTGCCTGGCCTTATCACGTCAGCGACCTGCAGCACTGGGCAAATGCGGCGGCCAAACAATACGGCGTATTCAGCATACCGACAAA
>DATDOQ010000026.1:0-12590 GCA_035293205.1 Bacteroidia bacterium | reverse complement strand
GGAATCCGGCACTTCTTTTTCCAGCCGGGAAGAAACAGAATAATAGGAGCGTGGATCTTCCGGGTCAACGTTCGTCGGGCATACAATCACTTCAGCGCCAAACGCGCGCAGGGCATCCACTTTTTCTTTGGATTGTTTATCCGTTGTAGTAAAAATGCATTTATAGCCTTTAATGATTGCGGCGATCGCGAGTCCCATGCCTGTATTGCCGGAAGTTCCTTCGATGATGGTCCCGCCCGGTTTTAATCGCCCATCACGTTCCGCGTCTTCGATCATCTTCAGCGCCATGCGGTCCTTGATGGAATTTCCGGGATTGAAAGTTTCGGCCTTGATATATACTTTCGCTTTGGTCAGGCCTTTTGTAATGCTGTTAACACGCACCAGCGGTGTATTGCCAATGGCGCCAAGTATATTATCGTAAACGCGTTTTTCAGGAGTCACGGAAAAAAGTTTGAGGGCAAAGGTACGGAAGGCAGGGAGATAAAAATCATTATATCCTAATGGTGGCTTATCGCTTTTGATCGGCGTTTATATCGCTCCGCTGGAGCTTAAAATGTGATAGGTTGAAGTGGGGAAAAACATGACGCTCCTCTGGAGCTTTGATTGCCCAAAAATGCAAGCCTGCAGATCGGCATCATTTTTTCCAAGTGAAGCAGCATTTCTTTATCCTGGAATTTGAAATCAAATTTATCCGTTTTCAAACGGCTAAGTTCCGTATAAAGTATATTTTTAGATAAAACACAACCCAATGGCAGATTCTTACTCAAAAATTTTTATTCATCTTATCCTGTGTGTTAAGCGCACCTCTATGCGAATCGTATCAGAGCATGAAGAAGAAATACATAAGTATATATCAGGAATCATAGCTGCAAAAAACCAAAAGGTTTTAATTATCAACGGAATACCAAATCACATTCATATCCTCCTCGGAATGAAACCAACATGTAATCTTTCCGACCTCGTTCGGGACATCAAAGCCAATTCTTCCAGATTTATCAACGAACGGAATTTTACCCAAAGAAAATTTGAATGGCAGCATGGTTTCGGTGCTTTTTCAGTCGGGCATAGCCAGGTCGATATGGTTGGCGCGTACATTCGTAATCAGAAAGAGCATCATAAGGTTAAAACTTTCAATGAAGAATATCTTGAATTCCTTCGTGACCACCAGATTGAATACAAAGAGGAATATGTATTCGAAGAAGTTCCTGTTGATGAATGAAAAAATTCTTTCACTTTCCTAAGCAGATATGCATAATATGTTTGCGCCCCACGCCAATCCCTTAACACAATATCTCCGGAGGAGCGATTTCTTTTTACCTGGCAAAACATCTCCTCTCCCAATAGCTCCAGAGGAGCGATTTCTTTTTCAGGGAAAAATCTCTCCTCTCCCAATAGCTCCAGAGGAGCGATATCTTTTATATGGAAAAAGCTCTCCTCTCTCCAAAGCTCCAGAGGAGCGGCATAAAAAGCATTTTGCGAGAAAAAAGTGCTCTCGCCACTTGCTTCCTAGCTAAACCTTATCGCCCGCATGGGCGAAATACGCAGAATAATAAGCGCGGGAATCAGCAGCGCAACCAGGCATCCAGTGAATGCTGTTACATTCAGAAATACCCAGTGCAACCAGTTGACAGCGATCGGAACTGCTTTCACATAATAAGATGCCTCATCTAATTTTGCCAGGCCATAGGTCGATTGTATCCAGCAAAGTGAAAGCCCGAGAATATTTCCGCAAACAATCCCTAACAGGATTAGCCAGGAAGCATGCAAAAGGAAAATTACTATGATCCGGCCATCGCTGCTGCCGAGCGCCTTGAGCGTTCCGATCATGTTGGTCCGGTCGAGTATTAAAATAATAAGCGCGGATATCATATTGATCATGCTTACAAATAACATCAGCACAATAATGATCAGCGCATTTACATCCAGAATATCCAGCCAGGAAAATATTTGCGGCGTGAGCTCACGAATGCTCTGCGCGTCAAGATCGAGGTCAATGGTGCTCCGGACATGCTCGGTGATAATTTCGAGCGAGTCGAAATCAGTTACGAGCAATTCAAATCCCGCAACCGTGGTGCTGTTCCAGTTATTCAGCTGCTGCACCTGGCGGATATCGCAAATGACAAAACGGTCGTCAAATCCATCCGATAAGCCAGTTTCATAAATTCCTTCCACACGAAATGCTCTTTGACGGGTTTCATTCCCCCGTAAAAAAAACATGCGGAATTTTTCGCCCACCTCCAGATTCATGCGGTTGGCGATAAGGCGCGAAACCAACACCCGGTTGGAAACGGTATCCGGTAAGGATAAAAGATTGCCTTCCTTCAGGTTCCGTTGAAAAAAAGTCCAGTCATAATCGCGGTCCACGCCTTTCAACACCACACCCTGGAGCTGGTCACCTGATTTGATGATTCCTGCCTTCATGGCAAAAACCTGCACATGCTTTATCCCCGGAAGTTTACGAACCGCCGGAATGGAAGGTTGATTTTTATTCAGTGAATCGGTTTCAAAAGATTCATTCAGATCAAATCCTGTGATCTGGATATGCGAACCGAAGCCAATGACTTTTTTGCGGATCTCTTTCTGAAATCCATTCATCACCGCAAGCGTCAGGATCATCACTGCCATCCCGATCGCAATGCCGATCACTGCCACCCGGACAATCGGGCGTGAAATGCGCCCTTCCGCGTTGCCCTGGCTCAGCATGCGGGCTGAGATCAGCCTTTCAAAAAATAAACCGCGCATCGGGTAAAGATATAACAATAGGCAGTTTAGCAATCTGCAATGTGGCAATGTGATAATGTGGCAATGTGATAATGTGGCAATGTGAGAATGTGGCAATAGGTAATGTGGCAATAGGTAATGTGGCAATCCGCCTTCGCTAAAGCTTCGGCGGATAAATGTGAGAATGTGGCAATGTGAGAATTGGGCAATGAGGTAATAGGTATTAAGCAATGGGCAGGAAAACAATGAGCAATGGGTAAAATTGAAATAATGGGAAAATCACCAGCAGCAACAATGCATTTTCAGTGGCAGACACACGCGCATTATCTCATTAACCCATTAACTCATTAGCAAATTTTTTCGTAAATTTACGCGGCAAATTACAATGAACTTTCCCCGGGTTTTATTCTGCATTTTGACAGCATCTTTTCTTTTTTCGCCAGAAATGGTGAAAGGACAGGCTGTTGTTCGCTCTATAGCCAATGTTGAAAAAACGGATGCCGATATCCGAACAGGCGCTGAGCGCACGGAAATTTACCTGCCCTGGCTGAAAGGAAAAAACGTTGCCGTTGTCGCCAACCAGACTTCGCTTATCAATAAAACGCACCTGGTGGATACGTTGCTTTCGCTCGGCGTGGCCGTCAAAAAAATATTCTGCCCGGAACATGGTTTTCGCGGAACTGCTGATGATGGAACAACCGTAAAAAATTCCATCGATAAAAAAAGTGGTTTGCCCATCGTGTCGTTATATGGCGATCATTATAAACCTACAGCCAGGGATTTGAAGGGAATCGATGTCGTCGTCTACGATATCCAGGATGTAGGCGTTCGTTTTTACACGTTTGTAAGCACCATGAGTTATGTGATGGAGGCTTGCGCGCAACAAAAAAAATCTTTTATCGTACTCGATCGTCCAAATCCAAATGGCTATTATGTGGACGGACCCGTCCTCGAGCTTGAGCATAAATCTTTCGTTGGAATGCATCCGGTGCCAATCGTATATGGAATGACCATTGCCGAATACGCGCAAATGCTGAATGGAGAAAAATGGCTGGACGGCGGCATTCAATGCGATCTGAAAACGGTGCCCTGCGAAAACTATCTGCATACCGATTGGTACCAGCTCCCGGTTGCCCCCTCGCCGAATTTACCGAACATGGCGGCGGTTTATCTTTATCCGTCGTTGTGCCTGTTCGAAGGAACGGTGATGAGTGTTGGTCGCGGCACAAATCTTCCATTCCAGGTGGTCGGACATCCGCGCCTGCAGAATGCGCCTTTTACATTTACACCTTCCCCGCGCCCGGGAGCGAAAAACCCCCTTTACAGCGGCCAGATCTGTAAAGGCCACGATCTGCATAATTTCGCAACGCTGTATGTGCGCGACTACAAAGGCATTTATCTTTTCTGGCTGAAAGGCAGCTACAAGGATCTCCCGGAGAAAGCTGATTTTTTTAATTCCTATTTTGAAAGGCTGGCAGGAACAGGCAAGCTGAGCCAGCAGATCATCGAAGGAAAATCGGAAAATGAGATCCGTTCATCCTGGCAGCCCGGATTGGATAAATTCAAAGCCATTCGCGTGAAATACCTGCTTTATCCCGATTTCGCATCCTAAACCTTTATCTTTTTTTTGCGTCAAAAGCCCTGTCAATAAAACCTAAGCGCCATCCGACATGAAACACATCTTAATCTTTCTTGCCGCGTTCACTTTTTCAACGACGGCGATTTCACAAACTCCCAACTGGGCGGATGATGTGGCGCCCATACTCTTTTCAAATTGCACCAAATGCCACAATCCTTCGGGCGCGGCACCGTTTTCGCTGCTCACTTATGCCGATGCGCAGAACAACGGTTCCAATATCCAATCAGCAGTTGTAAGCCGCGAAATGCCCCCATGGCATGCAGACACTTCCTATACGCGCTTTTGTGATGAACGCATTCTGTCGCAGCAGGAAGTGCAAACCATTGATGACTGGGTGAACGCGGGAATGCCATCCGGAAATTTATCACAGGCGCCGCCGGCTCCCACGTATTCAGGGATCGCCGTTCTATCCAATGCAGATCATGTTGCGCAAATGCCGGCATACACCGTGAATACACCGTCGTATGATCTCTACCGCTGTTTCGTTTTGCCCACCAATATTTCCACCACCGAATACATTACAAAAGTGGAAGTCATTCCGGGCAACAGGAATATTGTGCATCATGTACTCGTTTACCAGGACCAGTCGAACACCTGCGTGACGCTTGATAATAATGATCCGGGCCCGGGTTACACTTCATTCGGTGGCGTTGGAAGTTCAACAGCCGATCTTGTTGGCGCATGGGTTCCCGGACAAAGCGTTTATCAATTGCCTTCCAACATGGGCATCAAACTTTTGCCGAACACCAACCTGATCATGCAGGTGCATTATCCCGCCGGCATTGTGAATGGAATTGACAGCACACAGGTAAGATTTGTATTTTCTTCCGGGATCGTGCGCGAAGTTTATCTCGACCCGATCATCAATCACATAACTTCGCTTACGAACGGCCCACTTTATATTCCGGCAAATACAGTACAGACGTTTCATGGTCAGGCAGGAGTGAGCATTCCTGCAACTGTCATCAGTGTCGCGCCGCATATGCACCTGATCGGGACCAGCATTTATAGTTTCGTGATCGATCCTTTTGGCGATACGATACCGATGATCCGCATCAACGATTGGGATTTCCACTGGCAGGGATTTTACAATTACCGCATGCCGGTTAAAATTCCTTACGGCAGCCAGATCCATGCTTACGCAACGTATGATAATACAGTTAATAATCCTGACAACCCGAATGCTTCCAACCCGCAAAATGTTTACGCGGGAGAAGCCACCACGAATGAAATGATGATCATTTATTTTGCCTACCTGTTTTACCAGCCGGGTGATGAAAATATCATTGTGGATTCTACCCTCATTTCCGGCCAGGGTGCAGATTACGGAACCATCGTTCAAACGCCGCAGCTGTATCAGCCTTTTCCTTCGCCCGCCTCACATAATGCGCAGCTGAATGTTTCCTGGTATTTGCCTTATGAAACAAACCTGGCGCTCGAATTGGTTGACCTCGCGGGAAGATCTGTTTCTATCAGGCGCTCACATACGCACGCTGGTTTTGGGACAGACCAGCTTTCTACTGCAGGAATTGCTCCGGGAACATATTTGCTGAAGATGACCGCAGGGGATATTTTGAAAGCGAAAACGGTTGTGATTGAATAAAGTCCGTGAATTTGGGATAAGTCCTTAACGTTTCCCTGGAGAATCAGGCGAAAGTTTTTTATTCCGCACTTTTTTTTCCGAATTTATTTTTCTAAAGACTTCTCTTACTTTCTTTTCAATAGAAGGTTTTGATAACGGATGTGTCTGAATTTTTCTGGACTTCATCTTACATCAAATTATCTCAGATGGTCACCTTTTCCTTCCTTACCATTCGCCCCGGGTAAACTTTCAAAGCTTCATCCAGGCATTCCATCGCCTGCTTCAAGTCTTTCAGATTCAGCACATACGCGATGCGCACTTCATCCGTGCCGGCGCCGGGCGTCGAATAAAATCCGGTCGCTGGAGCGAGCATCACCGTTTTTCCTTCATGGTTATAACTTTCAAGCAACCACTTGCAAAATTTATCCGCGTTGTCAATCGGAAGACGCGCGATGCAATAAAAAGCGCCCAGCGGTTTTGGACAAAAAACACCTTCCATTTTATTCAGCGTTTCGATCACAAAATTTCTGCGCGCGGTATATTCTTTTGTTACACCGTCAAAATACGATTGTGGCGTGTCGAGCGCCGCTTCCGCACCGATCTGGCCGTAGGTAGGCGGACTCAATCTCGCCTGCGCAAACTTTAACGCGCCCGCCATCACTTCTTTATTTTTTGAAATCAACGCGCCGATCCTTGCGCCGCAAGCGCTGTACCGTTTTGAAATGGAATCGAGCAGTACTACATTTTTTTCAATTCCCTCCAGGTGCATCACGGAAGTGTATTTATTTCCATCGTAACAGAATTCACGGTACACTTCGTCCGATAGCAGGAATAAGTCATATTTCTTAACCAACTCTTTTAACGCCAATAATTCTTCTTTTGTATAGAGGTAACCCGTTGGATTTCCCGGATTGCAGATCATGATGCCGCGTGTTTTAGGCGTGATCAGCTTTTCGAAGTCAGAAATTGCCGGAAGCGCAAAACCGGATTCGATATAGGAACGGATGGGCTTTATTACTACATCCGCAGCGCAGGAGAATCCGTTATAATTGGCATAAAACGGTTCAGGAATAATAATTTCATCGCCTGGATTAAAACAGGTCATCATCGCAATTTCAATCGCCTCTGATCCGCCCGTGGTAATAATAATGTCTTCGAAATTAACCGGCATTTCAAACCTGCGGTAATAATCTGCCAGCTTGCGGCGGTAGCTTTCCAGTCCGGCCGAATGCGTGTATTCAATAACACGGATCTTCGAATTGCGGATGGCATCCAGCATCACCGCCGGCGTTTCTATATCCGGCTGACCGATATTCAGGTGAAATATTTTACGTCCTTCTTTTTTCGCTTTATCAGCAAAAGGAACCAGCTTCCGGATAGGTGATGGCGGCATATGCTCCGCCTTATTAGAAATTTTAGGCATACAGGGTATTCAGAATTGGACCGTAAAGGTCGGGAAAAGGAGTGAGACTGGAGAAAATGTGATAATGTGAGAATGAGGTAATATGATAATGGGAAAATCGGAGAATGGGGTTAATGGGAGAATGGGAGAATGAGAAAATGAGAAAATGGGAAATGAACCAAAATATGACGATATAGCCTGACCCCCGAGCCCTGAGGCTCTCGAAGGGCGAAGGGCGAAGAGACTACTGCTATTCTTTCTTTTTCAGAACCACGCATTTAAAAGTCAATGTGACCGGAGAATTCTGCGCGTTAGAGATCAGCTCAACGGTTCGTTCCTGGCGGTCGATGGCGCTTTTACTTTCGAAAGTCACCGTTACTTTTCCTTTGCCGCCGCAGGGAACGGGCTCTTTTGGAAAATCTGCTTTCGTGCATTCGCAGTTGACTTTCGCTTCCGTGATCACAAGCGGTTCGCCACCGGTATTGGTAAAAAAATAATCATGCGAAACGACGTCGCCCTGGCGGATGAAACCAAAATTATGTTTCAGCTCCTCAAATTTTATGACGGGCAATCCGGCAATGAAAGCGGTCGCAACAGCAAACAATACCAGTAGGATCACGAATCTTTTCATCCTGATAAATTTACGTTTTTGATCTGTATTTGGGAATTGCTTATTTGGGCGCAGGAGCGTCAGTTACGTTGCCTATCAGGAAAATATATTCGGCGCCATCGCGGTTGTTGGAGGTGATGGTGATCTGTTTATGCTGGTAACCTATTCTACCGGCCGAATTGAATTTGACAGTGATCACACCCGTTTTTCCGGGGGCAACCGGCTCCCGCGGAAAAGAAGGAACCGTGCAGCCACAGGGCGCCGTCGCGTTGGAGATCACAAGGGGCGATTTTCCGGTGTTTTTGAATTGAAAAGTCCGTTCCACTTCGGTGCCTTCCGGGATCGTCCCGAAATCAATCGTGTCCGTTTCAAATGTCAGCACAGGGCCGTTTGGATCACTCACAGGCAGCGAAGAAACCGGTGGCGGCTGACCGTTTAAAGTGGCCGTCAACCCGGTGAGCAGGAAAAAGGTAATAAAATAGATTTTCATTTTGGCTTAAAACTTATTTCCAGTGAATTCTTCATGGCGATACAGAATCTGTTTTTTGTTTTTCTGTCGCCTTGCTGACAATTCCGCGAATAAAAAGTTTGACTGTGCCGCCTTCGCTGTTCGAATCAATGATAACGTTGTATTCTTGCACACCTTCTTTACCGGCTGTATTCACGCGAGCCGTTACTGAACCAACACCGCCCGGAGGAAGCGAAGTATTCGGCGTGTAAGATATGGTTACACATCCGCAGTCGGCGGTCACGCCTGCAATCACAAGATCACCTTCGCCTTTATTGGTGAATTTGAATTCATGCGAAACCACCGTTCCTTCGGTGACCGTTTCGAAATTGAAAAATTTCTCTTCAAAAGCAAGCAGCGGTTTTCCCTGTGCATGGAATTGCAACCGCGCCGGTCCCATTGCCAGAAACAATAAGGGCGTAAGTATTAATAACCATCTTATTCTGAACTTCGTCTTCATCCATTAAATATTGGACAAAGATCAAGCCACAGCAAGCCTGATTATTCCATGCACCTGAAATTCAGAAGGTCCGCTTCGGAGCGTGAACGTACTGGAAGAATAAATACAGTTAAAATCACAAAAAAAGCGTCCCGGCCAGAAGTCAGAACGCTTTTAAATAGGTGTAATAATATTAGGACATCAATATCCCCTTATTTTCCTGCAGGAACTACATTCCCTTTGATCTTCACTTCCGAAAAGCCGTTGGCGCAGTTCGAAGCGTTTGAATAGACCATGATTTTTTTATCAAAGAGGCCCGTGCGAATGGATGTATCGTATTTTACCTGGAATGAACCTTTGCCGCCGGGTTCAATTGGTTCTTTTGACCAGTTCGGAATGGTCGTGCAGCCACACTGTCCCTTTATAGCAGAAATAACCAGCGGCGATTTCCCCGCGTTGGTGAATTCAAAAGTCCGTACCTGTTCGCTGCCCTGTTGAACGGTTCCGAAATCAATCAGCTCAGCCTCAAAAGTAATAACCGCAGCCTCGTCCTGGATCAAAAATGGTGTCCGGCTGCCGATGGAAATTCCTGCGGCGAAAATGATGAGTAATACAACGGGCAGGAATCTATTCATAGCGTTAATTATTTACAGGCGCTCCCGTATTTCCACTTGAACCCGGTGCCGGGAATGGCTGTTCAGCCGCTGGCGCTTCCACTTTACCATGAATTTTCAGGATCGCCGGCTGATCTTTGCCTTGCAAAACCACCGTTACCTGCTTTTCAAATGGACCTGGACGATTGGTGTCGTAACGCACTTTGATCGTGATTGTTTGTCCCGGAGCGATCGGTTCTTTAGGATATTCGGGAACCGTACAGCCGCAGGAGCCGGTTGCCGACTGGATAACTAAGGGCGTTTTCCCGGTGTTGGTCAGCTTGAATGAACAATACGGATCAGCTCCTTTCGGAATTGTTCCGTAATCATGATCCACCTTGTCAAACTTATAACCTGGATCCGCTGTGGCCGCGCCGGTTGCCGGAGCAGGCGTCTTTGTAGTTGCAGCCGGTGCTTTGGCCGGTGTCACCGGGCTTTTCCGGGCCTCAATCCTTTTTATAGTGTCCGCACTGTTTTTTGCGGTTGCTTTGGTCGCCGGCGCCTGTGCGTATGCAGCCGAAAATATCAGGCCGGCAATTGTAAGCATAAAAAACTTTTTCATAAAAAACTGGAGTTAGGATATCATTTAAATTGGGCCGGTGCTCATGAAATTTCCATAAGTCCCGGCCGTAATTTTATAAGAAGTTATTTCTGCTTGGGAGCCGGCGCTGTTACTGTGGCCGGTGCTGCCTGTTTCGGAGCTTTTCCTGCAGGAGCCGGTGTTCTTGTTGCTGGTTGCGCAGCTGGTGCTGGCGCTGATTTTGCTGGTGCTGGTGCAGCCGCGCCATTTGCGGGAGCAGGTGCTGTAGCCGATTGCTCCACAGTTCCTTTCATGTGCAACTGGACCGTTTTGTCCGTATCATACGTGATCGTGACAATTTTATCCTGTACACCCATTTTTCCGGCGGAATTGAAGGTCGCCTTGATAACGCCTTCGCCACCCGGACGGATCGGATCTCTTGGATAATCCGCCACCGTGCAGCCGCAGGAGCCAACGGCATTATTGATGATCAACGGTTCGCGCCCGGTGTTTTTAAATTTAAATTCGTAGGTGGCGCTTTCACCCTGTTTGATGGTTCCGAAATTATGGTCGTGAACTTCAAAAGTCATGACCGGACCATTTTCGCGCTGCATTCCTGAACTTGTCGGAGCTGGGGTGGTCATCACGGCTCCTTGCGCAAATGCTGCCTGCGTAGCAATCGCAAACACGGAAATAAAGAAAATTTTTTTCATGAGGATTTGGGTGGATAATTTGTTGGTTTTTGAAGAAGTTAGCAGTCGGGCGGTATCCACGAAAACCATGCCAGACTGCGGAATAACGCCCTTTAAAATTGTTTAGCTTTGTTACCTTTTAAAGATAAGGGTTCTACGAAGATAAAAGTAAAAATAACAAGGCAAAACAGAAAAATTCCAACTACCGGATTTTAACCTTTTTAGCATTTTCTGAACGGCTGAATTCCGGGTTTTGGGTGTAGGCGCAGGCAAAAAAAGCCGGTTGGCGGGCGGCAACAGCAAAGATTTTGAATCATGGATATTCCAAAAATGTATGATCCGGCATCAGCGGAAAAGCGCTGGTATGCCTGGTGGATGAAAGAAGGATTTTTCCGGTCTGTTCCGGATAACCGCGAACCTTATACGATTGTTATTCCGCCTCCCAATGTGACGGGCGTGCTGCACATGGGCCATATGCTGAATAACACGATCCAGGATGTGCTCGTCCGCCGCGCGCGCATGCTCGGAAAAAACGCATGCTGGGTGCCGGGTACCGATCATGCCTCCATTGCCACCGAAGCCAAGGTCGTGGCGCTTCTGCGTGAAAAAGGGATCAGCAAACGGGATCTTTCACGTGAAGAATTTTTAAAGCATGCCTGGGAATGGAAAGAAAAATACGGCGGCATCATTCTCGACCAGCTGAAAAAGATCGGCGCTTCCTGCGACTGGAGCCGGACACGTTTTACAATGGATCCTGAACTCAGTAACGCCGTTACCGATGTGTTCATTGACCTCTATCGAAAAGGGTATATCTACCGAGGAACGCGTATGGTGAACTGGGATCCGTCTGCGCTCACGGCTGTTTCCGATGAAGAAGTGATCATGAAGGAAACCACTTCGAGATTGTATTATATTAATTATAAGATTGAAGGAAGTGATCATGTAGTAACGATAGCAACTACGCGACCCGAAACCATGCTCGGCGACACCGCTGTTTGTGTTCACCCGGAAGATTTGCGTTATGCGCACCTGCGTGGAAAAAAGGTGATCGTGCCGCTGGTGAACCGTACTGTCCCTGTCATTTTTGACGAATACGTTGATAAAGAATTCGGAACCGGAGCGCTGAAAGTTACGCCCGCGCATGACCGGAATGACTACGAGCTGGGAAAAAAGCACAACCTTGATTCAATCGATATTTTTAATCCCGACGGAACCATCAGTTCTGCAGGACAACTGTATATTGGCAAAGACCGGTTTGTAGCGCGGAAACTTATCGTAAAAGATCTCGAAGAAAAAGGACAGCTTGTTAAGACGGAAGACATCAAAAATAATGTGGGTTATTCCGAACGCACCAACGCGGTCATTGAGCCGCGGCTTTCCCTGCAATGGTTTGTTGCCATGAAGGAGATCTCGAAACCTGCACTGGATCATGTGCTGAACGGAAACGTGCGCCTGATACCGGATAAATTCATCAACACTTACCGGCATTGGGTGGAAAATGTCCAGGACTGGTGTATTTCAAGACAACTTTGGTGGGGACAGCGTATCCCGGCATGGTATGATACGGATGGAAATTTTGTTGTGGCTAAAACTGCAGATGAAGCCATACAGCAATTCCAAATCGTATCCGCCGCGGCGGATAAATCGTATATCATAAATCAAATTACGCAGGACGAGGATGTGGTGGACACCTGGTTTTCCTCCTGGTTGTGGCCCATTGCTGTTTTTGATCCTAAAGTTTTTAGCGGCGGAAAAGATTACAAGGGGAACGCGGATGTCAATTATTATTATCCTACCAATGATTTAGTCACCGCTCCGGAAATT